>NZ_JBBNGE010000031.1:0-38494 GCF_040095255.1 Segatella sinensis
CCTTGGTCGGAAGTATAGGAGATGTTTTCCTGTGTCAGTTCCTTGATGGCTCTGAGGATGGTATCAGAGCTGCATGTGCGCAAGGTCGGATGATACGAGAGATGACGCATCAGATGCGATGTTACATCCTCCACGCATGAACCGCCACAGAAGTATACGCTCATCAGAGAACGAATAATTTCGCTGTACTGGTATCCGATGATACTGCGGCATCTCTGACCAAGTGTCTGGTCGATAATAGGTGAAAGCATGGAGTCAAATTGCTCCATGATTGAAAAAATTCCTCCAAAAGGTGTGAGTTTTTCAGATTTTATTTGTACCTTTGCCATGTCTTGTTACGATTTTCGCTTGTTTTCTAATTGCAACACTAAGATAAGTGAAAAATCTGACATGGCAAAATCCTGAGCAACTTTTTGTTGCTCAGGAACTTATAAATAAAGTTAAATTATAGTGTTGCGGAATTAAGGATATATAATAAGGTATAGGGGAGTGAAATGTAAGAATAAATAAATAAACTAATTTATTTAACTCGAATAACGAAAATTAATTCATTAAAATTTGGTTAGTATTAAAATAAGTGGTAAATTTGCACCCGAATAACAAAACTAACAATCGAAATGAAAAATAAAAAGTTTTATCCCTGGTTAGTTGTAGCGCTCCTCTGGGTGGTTGCTCTTCTCAACTATATGGATCGTCAGATGCTTTCCACTATGCAGGCCGCCATGAAGGTTGACATCGTGGAATTGCAGCAAGCTGAAGCCTTTGGCGCTTTGATGGCTGTCTTCCTTTGGATCTATGGTATTGTGAGTCCATTTGCCGGTATCGTAGCTGATAGAGTCAGTCGAAAGAAATTAGTAGTAGGAAGTCTCTTTGTCTGGTCTATGGTGACCTATCTGATGGGATATGCCTCCAGTTTTGATCAGCTTTACATGTTGAGGGCGTTGATGGGTATTAGTGAGGCGCTTTACATCCCTTCTGCCTTGTCTCTCATTGCTGACTGGCATGAAGGAAAGTCCAGATCTCTGGCCATCGGTTTTCACATGACCGGTTTGTATGTAGGGCAGGCTATCGGAGGATTTGGTGCTACCGTGGCAGCAGCCTTCTCCTGGCACACCACTTTCCACTGGTTCGGTATTCTCGGAATCGCTTATTCTGTCGTATTGCTTCTGTTGTTGCACGATAAAGACAAGGATACTGCGAATGTGGCTGTGGCTCAGCAGGGAAAGCCTGCAAAGGGCGGATTGTTCCAAGGCTTATCTGTTGTGCTTTCTACTTGGGCATTCTGGGTGATTCTCTTCTATTTCGCAGTTCCTTCTCTTCCAGGTTGGGCTACCAAGAACTGGCTTCCAACATTGTTTGCAGAGAATCTGGGTGTACCTATGTCTGAGGCTGGTCCGATGTCAACTATTACCATCGCGGTTTCCTCATTGTTTGGTGTACTCTTCGGCGGTGTACTTTCCGATAAATGGGTTCACAAGAACATCCGTGGCCGCGTTTATACCAGTGCCATCGGTCTGGGAATGACGATTCCTGCTCTCTTCCTCCTGGGCTTCGGCCACAGTGTGGTAGCGGTAGTGGGAGCTGGCTTGCTCTTCGGTATCGGTTACGGTATGTTTGATGCCAACAATATGCCAATCCTCTGCCAGATTATATCGGCAAAATATAGAGCAACAGCCTATGGTATCATGAATATGGTGGGCGTGTTTGCCGGAGCCATGGTTACCCAGGTGATGGGTAAGTTCTCTGATGGTGGTAATCTGGGCTTGGCCTTTGCCGTATTGGGCGTGGTGGTTATCGCAGCGCTGACACTTCAGCTGGTTTGCTTGAAACCAAAGACAGATAACTTGGAATAAAAAAGAAAACGTAAATTTTAACTAACTTACATTAATATATATATAATTATGGAAAAGATCATTGGACTTATAGATGCACCGTTTACTCCTTTTTATGCTAACGGTGATGTGAACTTGGAACCTATTGAGGCTTATGCCAAGATGCTTCAGAAGAACGGTCTGAAGGGTGTGTTTATCAATGGTTCATCAGGCGAGGGCTATATGTTGACCACCGAGGAGAGAATGCTCCTTGCTGAGAGATGGGTAGCCGTAGCTCCAAAGGACTTTAAGATTATCGTTCATGTAGGAAGCTGCTGCCTCCGTGAGAGCCGTCGTCTGGCTGAGCACGCACAGAAGTTGGGTGTTTGGGGTATCGGTTCAATGGCTCCTCCATTCCCACATATCGGCCGCATCGAGGAACTGGTGAAGTATTGCGAGGAGATTGCTTCTGCTGCTCCTGAACTTCCTTTCTACTACTATCATATTCCTGCATTCAATGGCGCTTACCTGCCAATGCTCGATCTGTTGAAGGCTGTAGATGGACGCATTCCTAACTTCGCTGGTATCAAATATACCTTCGAGAGCCTGTATGAGTACAACCAGTGCCGTCTCTACAAGAACGGTAAGTACGATATGCTCCACGGTCAGGATGAGACCATTCTCCCTAGCCTGGCTCAGGGCGGTGCCCAGGGTGGTATCGGTGGTACAACCAACTACAATGGTAAGGAGTTGGTAGGCATCATCGAGGCTTGGAAGAACGGCGACATCGAGACAGCCCGTGAGAAGCAGAACTTCGCTCAGGAGGTTATCAACGTCATCTGCCACTATCGTGGTAACATCGTTGGCGGTAAGCGTATCATGAAGTTGATGGGCTTCGATTTGGGTCCAAACCGTACTCCATTCCGCAATATGACCGATGAGGAGGAGCAGGCTATGAAGAAAGAGTTGGAGGCAATCAACTTCTTCGAGCGTTGCAATCAGTTTTAAGTAAAATACACTAGAACCAGTAAGAATGAACATAAAAGAATATATTAAGCAGTGGGCTGAATCTTATAAGACTGATCTTACAGAGAACATCATGCCATTCTGGATGGAGCATGGATGGGATAAGGTAAACGGTGGTGTTTACACTTGTCTTGATAGAAATGGAAGTCTGATCGATTCCACCAAGTCAGTGTGGTTTCAGGGTCGATTCGCCTTTATATGCGCCTATGCATATAATAATGTAGAGAAGAATCCGATGTGGCTGGAGGCTGCGAAGAGCACCCTCGACTTCATCGAGAAGCATTGTTTCGACGAGAATGGAAGAATGTACTTCTCAGTCACAGCCGAGGGCAAGCCATTGCGCATGCGCCGCTACGTGTTCTCTGAAACCTTCGCAGCCATTGCGATGTCTGAATATGCCCTGGCTACCGGCGAGCAGAAGTATGCCGAGCGTGCCCTGCAGATTTTCAAGGACACCCAGCGCTTCCTTACCACACCAGGCATCCTGGCTCCTAAGTTCGAGGAATCAGTGCAGTTGCAGAGCCACAGCATCATCATGATTCTCATCAACGTGGGTTCATGCATCCGCAAGGTTATCAACGACCCTAAGCTCACCGAGCAGATTGATGAGTCAATCGCCAAATTGAAGAAGTACTTCATCCACCCGGAGTTCAAGTGTCTTCTGGAGACGGTGGGCATGAACGGTGAATTTGTGGATACCTGTATGGGCCGCACCATCAACCCGGGTCATTGCATCGAGACTTCATGGTTCATCATGGAAGAGGCAAAGCAGAGAGGCTGGGACAAGGAGATAACCGATATGGCGCTGCAGATCTTCGACTGGTCTTGGGACTGGGGATGGGACAAGCAGTATGGCGGCATCATCAACTTCAGAGACTGCAGAAATCTTCCTTCGCAGGATTATTCTCAGGATATGAAGTTCTGGTGGCCACAGACCGAAACCATCATCGCTTCTCTCTATGCTTATCTGGCAACAGGTGATGATGAGTATATATACAAGCATCAGCGCATCAGCGAGTGGACCTATGCCCACTTCCCGGATACAGAGTTCGGCGAGTGGTATGGTTATCTGCACAGAGACGGAACCGTGGCACAGCCTGCTAAGGGTAATCTCTTCAAGGGTCCGTTCCACATTCCAAGAATGATGATCAAGGCATATTCGTTGTGCCAGGAAATTTTGAACAAAGAATAAAAATATGAACAAGAACTTAGATTTGTGTATATCGAATCTGGGCACCGTAAGAAACAATCAGTATCAGATGGCGATCCTGCCATGGGGAGCAACAGAGCCTCATAACCTGCATCTGCCATATCTTACTGATTGTATCTTATCACATAGCATCGCAGTGGATGCTGCCGTACAGCTTGCTGCCGACAAAGGCGTGAATTGCATGGTGCTTCCTCCTGTGGCTATGGGTGCCCAGAATCCCGGACAGCGTGATGTGGCTTTCTGTATCCATTACCGATATGAGACTCAGAAGGCAATTCTGCAGGATATTGTAGAAGCGTTGCAGCATCAGGGAATCAAGAAACTCCTCATCGTGAATGGTCATGGAGGAAACACCTTCAAGAACATGATTCGTGATCTGGCTGTGGATTTTCCTGATTTCATCATTGCTTCCAGTGAGTGGTTCAAGATGAGCAATCCAAAAGATTTCTTCGAACAGCCAGGTGATCATGCTGATGAAGTGGAGACTTCTGTGATGATGCATTATCATCCTGAGTTGGTGAACTTGAAAGAAGCTGGCGAAGGTGCAGCCAGGGGATTCAGAATTCCTGCATTGAATAGCGGAAAGGTCTGGATTCCTCGCAACTGGTCGATGGTATCAACGGATACCGGTATCGGAAATCCCGCTTTGGCTACAGCCGAAAAGGGCAAGATGTTTGCAGAAGCCGTTGTTCGTGAATATGTTGAATTCCTCTATCAGTTCTCTCTGGCAGAAACAGTATCTGATTTGTATTAAATATAAGTAATAGAAAATCTAAATAGTAAAAATATGATTTTTTCAGCAAATATAAGCAAGGCATTGTGTCTTGCTACCATGGGTATTTCCCTGATGATGCCTGCACAGGTTGCTGCTGCAACCCCTGCTATGGCTGTTGAGACACAGGCTGTGAACGCTCAGGGTGGCATCACCGTCTTCTCTAACAAGGATGCACAGTATCGTATTCCTGCCATCGTAGAGTGCAAGTCGGGTAAGTTGATTGCATTTACCGATCATCGTTATCACAACAGAGATATCGGTGGCGGCCGTCATCTCGACATCGTGATGAAGACCAGTATGGACAAGGGCGCTACCTGGAGCTCTCCAGAGCAGATGGTGGCTAAGGGCGGAAGCGGTATTGCTACCAGTTTCGACTGCGCCCATGGCGATGCGGCTGTCGTAGTAGATAAGAAGAGCGGCAGAATCCTCCTGATGTGTGCATCGGGCGGCATCGGCTATTGGGAGTCAAAGCGTGGCAATCTCCTGATGATGGGTAGATACTATAGCGACGACGAGGGTAAGACATGGTATGGCGAGGAAGTGACCAAGCAGATTTACGACCTCATCCCAGAAGTGGAATCAGCCTTCTTTACCAGTGGTAGAATCTGTCAGAGTAAGCAGATCAAGGTAGGCAAGTATTATCGTATCTATACCGTGTTGTGTACCCGCAGCGGTAACCGCATTCTCTATAGCGATGACTTCGGTCAGACTTGGAGTGTTTTGGGCAAGAATGTAGCTGAGGCTGCTCCTCACGGAGATGAGGCTAAGATCGAGGAATTGCCAAACGGCAATGTATTGCTCAGCAGTCGTGCGATGGGCGGACGCCACATCAACATCTATACTTATGAGGATAAGAAGACTGCCACAGGCTCTTGGGGCAAGGTAATAGCTTCTGATGCCAAGAATATGGGTGTTGCTGCTCACAAGAACTCTTGCAATGGCGAGGTTCTCATAGTGGATGCCAAGAAGAATGGCAAGAAGGTAAAGCTGTTGCTTCAGAGTGTTCCGGTAGGTCCAGGCCGTAACAACGTAGGTATCTACTACAAGGCATTGGAGACTCCTGCTGATTACGCTACCCCAGAGGCGATTGCCAAGAACTGGGAAGGCTGCTATCAGCTGAGCAATACCACTTCAGCCTATTCTACCATGGTTCAGGGCAAGGATGGCAGCATCTACTTCCTTCTGGAGGAGAATGCTTTCAGAGAAGATCCTAAAACCCAACCTGATGACTATTACGACATTCGATTTATGAAATTGAACGTTGGCCAAATAACGAACCATAAATACAAATAATAATAATAACTAATTATCAACTTATGAACATGAACTCAGATTTGAAACAATTAGTCATGGCTGTATCTTTGGGATGCATGGGCGCTTCGCCAGCATTCGCAGGTACTAACAGCTTGGCTGTGAATGCCACGCAGCAGACCTCTACCTGCACAGGTGTGGTTGTTGATGACCTTGGAGAGACCGTTATCGGTGCTTCTGTACTCGTGAAGGGTACTTCCAATGGTACTGTTACCGACTTGGACGGTAAGTTCTCTTTGAGCAATGTGAAGAAGGGTGACATCATCGTCATCTCTTACATCGGCTTCGATTCACAGGAAATCAAGTTCGAGGGTCAGCCTCTCAGCGTAACCATGAGCGAAAACAAGCAGGTTCTTGCCGAGGTGGTGGTTACAGGTTACGGTGGTCAGCAGAAGCGTGCCACATTGACTACTGCAATCTCTAAGATGGATAATAAGGTATTGGAGAAGGCTGCTGTCAGCAACGTAGGTAATGCGTTGCAGGGTACAGTAACAGGTCTCCGCGTTATCAGCGAGTCTGGTCAGCCAGGTGCAAGCCCTAACATCACCCTGCGTGGTGGTGCTTCTATCACGGGTGGTCATAATGGTGCCCTCATCGTTGTGGATGGTATTATCCGTGAGAGCTTGAGCGACATCAACCCTTCAGACATCGAGTCAATCCAGGTTTTGAAGGACGCAGCTTCTACCGCTATCTACGGTGCCCGTGCCAACGGTGGTGTTATTCTGGTTCAGACCAAGAACGGTCAGGCTGGTAAGACCACAGTTAACTACAAGGCTAAGCTCGGTATGAACTTCTCCCGTCAGGGTTACGATTTCCTCAATGCACATGATTACATCTACTACAACCGCTTGGGTTACAAGCGTTATACCAATAATGCTCCAAGTGCCGCTTCTGTAGATAACCAGATGGGTTATGGTATAGGTAACAAGTTGTTCGATATCCGTTATCTCAATGATGATACCAAGCATCTCCAGAGCGAGGGCTGGCAGTTAATGGACGACCCATACTACGAGGGCAAGCAGATACTCTATAAGGATTACAGCGGTCAGATGGAAGATGCAACCTTCCACGATGTAGCGCTTACACAGGATCACTACCTGAGCCTTTCTGGCGGTAACGACAAGGGTACCTTCTCTGCAAGTCTCGGTTACTACAACGAGGATGGTGCTGTCAAGGGTACAGGCTACAAGCGTTTCAATGGTGCTTTCAACGGTTCTTACTGGGTACTTCCTTTCCTGAATGTAAAGGCTGGTACTACCTATAGCTGGGCTAAGCAGCCTTCTCTGTGGATCGGTACATACGAGTTCTTCTATCGTTCCCGTTCACAGCGTCCTACATGGAATCCATATCTGGAGGATGGTACTCCTGCTTCTGGTTGGGGTACAGGTGACGGTAACCCAGAGTACTACCGTTCTCGCTTGACCAGTACTGATGGTACACGTAAGCAGACTTACAATCTGGGCTTCGATTTGAATATCATCCCTAAGAAGTTGGTCTTCACCGGTAACTCTTCATTGTATCACTACGATTACCAGTACGAGAGCTTCAACAAGTCTTACCAGCAGCAGAACCAGGGTTCTCCTAATACAACCCGCGAGGCTTCTGCCAACATTACACGCTTCACTCAGATTCAGTTGAGCGGTACCTTGAACTATCACGATACCTTCTTCGAGAATCACAATGTAGATGTGATGGTGGGTGGTGAGTACTTCGACTACCAGTACTTCAATTTCAATGCCAAAACCAGGAACTCTCCATTCGATAGCATCCATACATTAAATGTAGGTGCCGACCGCACCGCTACAAGCAGCAGCAAGACAGGCTATCGCATCGAGTCTCTCTTCGGTCGTGTGAACTACGACTTCAAGCAGAAGTATCTCTTCTCTTTCACCTATCGTTACGACGGTATCTCTAAGTTGAAGGACAACCGTTGGGGTTTCTTCCCAGGTGTATCTGCAGGTTGGAACATCATGGAGGAGGATTTCTGGAAGAACTCTAAGATTTCCAGCGTCATCAGCAACTTGAAGCCACGTGTAAGTTATGGTATCAACGGTAACGTAAACGGTATCGGTAACTTCGATATCTATGGTCTTTACAAGAAGTATGGTAACTATGGCGGTCAGACTGGTTACTATAACTCAACCCTTACCAACACTGCGTTGAAGTGGGAGCAGAGTAAGTCGTTCGAGGCAGGTCTCGATATCGGTTTCTTCAACAACCGTCTGGGCTTTATCCTCGACTACTATAACCGTACAACAGATAACTTGCTTACTGATATCAGTTTGCCAGGTTACACCGGTTTCTCTAGCATGAAGACTAACTTGGGTAAGCTCCGCAACTCTGGTTTTGAGATGGAGGTACGTGCCAACATCATCAACAGCAAGGACTTCAAGTGGGATGTTACAGCTAACCTCACTTCTGTAGCTAACAAGGTTCTCCAGTTGCCAAGCAGCGATAAGCCAAACAACCAGATTGGTGGTTACGAGGTAGCAGCTGGTAAGGTAGATGCCAACGGCAAGACTCCAACCAAGTGGATTGGTGGATACCGTGAAGGTGGCAAGTTGGGCGACCTGGTAGGTTACCAGCAGCAGCATATCTTCAGAGATTGGGACGATGTAAAGGCAAATGCCAACGAGCGTGTTGACGACATCGCACATCTTTATGGTCCAGGTTTGGCAGACAAGATTAATCCTGCAACCGGTAAGACTTATAAGGAGTCTAATGGCTGGAAGCCTATCGAGCCAGGAGATGTATGCTGGGAAGACGTGAATGGTGATGGCCATATCAGTCAGCTCGACCGCGTGGTAGTAGGTAATATCTTCCCTAATGTGACTGGTGGTTTCACCACAACATTCGGTTACAAGAACGTATCTCTCTATGCACGTTTCGACTACTCATTGGGACACACCATCTACAACGACCTCAAGGCTCGTTCTTTGGGACAGTATCAGGGTTCGTTCAACCTCATCGACAAGGTAAAGGATACATGGTCTGAGACTAACCGCGATGCAGACCTTCCAGTATTTACATACGCTGACCAGTTGAACAAGATGAATATCACCCGTGAGAACAATGGTTACACCGCAGTCAACGGTAACAGCTCCCGTTTCTACGAGAAGGGCGACTATCTGGCACTGCGCGAGATTACTCTCAACTGGAACTTGCCAAAGACATGGATCAGCAGAGTAGGCATGCAGAATGCTTCCCTCTATGTAACAGGTCAGAACCTGTTCTACATCACTGGTTATGACGGAGCTTCTCCAGAGCCAGCAGCGTATAATGGTTATGGCGCAGGTATTGACAACGGTCGTTACCCAACACCACGCACATTACTCTTCGGTTTATCAGTAACATTCTAAAATTTGACTAAAATGAAAAAGTTTTTGAAATATATTGCAGCAGGCTGCATGGTCTTCTCAATGACTAGCTGTCTTGATGTAGAACCACAAAGTGAGATTACTGATGCTGGCTACTGGAAGGAAGAAGGCCAGTTCAGTTCTGCCAATACCGGTCTCCAGGCGATGTTCCGCGACCGTACCTTCACTCTTTTCGAGTGGGGTGAGATGCGTACCAATCTCTATGGTGGCAGTTCTTTCTCTGGTGAGGCAAGTAGTGGATATGAGTTCATGTGGAACAACCTCTTGAGCCAGGCAAGTCCAGCCATCAGCAACTATGGTGGCTGCTACGGACTTATCAACCAGCTCAACCTGATGATTGCCAAGGCTGAGAATACCGATATTATCAAGGAGGCAGCCAAGAGTAACTATCTGGGTTCTGCATACGGTATGCGTGCATACATATACTTCCAGCTGTTGAGAACCTATGGCGATGTCATCGTAGTGACCGACTATACCAAGGGTAGCGACATCAGCATCGGCAACATGGGTAAGGCTGCTTCTCCAGCAGCTGAGGTAATGGCTCAGATCAAGAAGGATATCCAGGCTTCTGAGAAGGCTTATGGCGACAACTACAAGTTTGCCAACGGCAGAAACTACTGGTCTCTGGCTGCTACCAAGATGCTCAAGGGTGAGGCTTATCTCTGGAGCGGTAAGCAGATGGGCGGCGGTAACGCTGATTATCTGATTGCCAAGGCTGCTTATGAGGACGTGAAGAAGGCTGACGTAGCTTTGCAGAACGACTTTACCCAGGTATTTGCCTTTAACAACAAGAAGAACAAGGAGATTATCTACGCTGTTTATTACGGCAAGGATGAGAAGACTATGTGGAATGATACCTTCCGCTTGACTTTGGTGATGGGTTCTATGTTCTTCAAGAACTACTATGAGGCTGATGGTACTTCTCTGGCTGAGTCTGCCATGGGTAATATGGACGGTGTAATGCGTATATCTCTCAACAAGGATATGTGGAAGGAGCTTTATCGTGACGGTGATACCCGTAAGGCTGGTAGCTTGAAGGATATCTATGCCAAGAACGAGGATGGGTCGCTCAAGTATGTTGGCAACATCCAGTATAAGTTCCAGGGTACCTTGCCAGAGGGTTACAACCAGCGCCAGTGGCTCGATGATTACCCAATCTATCGCTATGCTGACTGTCTCTTGGGCTTGGCTGAGGCTAAGGCTTTGCTGGGCGAGGATCCTGCTGCTGAGATCAACGAGGTAAGAAAGCGTGCTTACGGCGAGGAGTACTTCAATGCTCACCAGGCTGAAGTGGCTTATCCTAATGATACAGACGCTTCATTCTATGCCAACAACTCTTTCGTAGGCAGCGATGCCAATGTCATTGAGGCTGTATTGAAGGAAAGATGCCGCGAGTTCCTCTTCGAGGGTAAGCGTTGGTACGACCTCCGTCTGATGGGTACAGAGTATGTTACCAAATATACTTCTGCTCAGGCAAGCAAATTGTTGTGGCCTATTGACGAGAATACTCTTGGCTTGAACAGCCAGTTGCACCAGACTCCTGGTTACGAACAATAAGGGTATATGGAAGTGTCGATAAGACACATCATCTTGTTTGATTATAAAAGTGAGAAGAGAGGGATTCGTTCCCTCTCTTCTTTACAATTTTTTCTCTCTTGAATCAACTTTGTAAATCATCATATATCATCAACAAAATCAACCTAAATAAAATATGAATCGACTCTTGCTTTTTGTGCTATCTATATTTTGGTGCATGGCTGGCATCTCTGCCAATCATCCTTCTTCATTGTTGCCTCTGCCTCAGAAGTATCAGTTCAACGGCAAGAAATCCAGCGGCGAGTTGACAGTGGAGGAAAAATATGTGAGCCAGATTGAAGGAGCTAAATTCCAGGAAGAGGCTTACCATCTATTGATTACCAAGAAAGGCATCCTTCTGGAGGCTACCACCCCAAAGGGTATGTATTGGGGACGACAGACGCTGGAACAGCTGAAAACCACTAAGAATAAAAAGATATATTTGCCACAGTGTGAAATCACCGACTGGCCTGCCTTCCGTATCCGTGGCTTCATGCACGATGTGGGCAGAAGCTTTATCCCAGTAGAGGAACTGAAGCGCGAAATCAGTCTGTTGAGTAGATACAAAATCAACGTTTTCCATTGGCATCTTACTGAAAATCAGGCTTGGCGCCTGGAATGCAAGAAATATCCGCAGCTCAATGCTCCAGAGAATATGGAGCGTGAGAAAGGAAAGTATTATACATTAGAAGAGGCCCGACAACTCGTGGAATTCTGCAAGCAGCACCAGGTGCTCCTGATTCCGGAAATCGATATGCCGGGACACAGTGCTGCCTTTGAGCGTACCTTCAAGACCGATATGCAGAGCGAGAAGGGCACTCAGATTCTGAAAGACATCATCGATGAGGTATGCGCTACGTTTGATGTACCTTATCTCCATATAGGAACCGACGAGGTTCAGTTCACCAATCCGGATTTCGTTCCGATGATGGTGAAATACATCCGCGACAAGGGCAAGAAGGTTATCTCCTATAACCCTGGCTGGAACTATAAACCGGGCGAAATCGACATGACGCAGCTCTGGAGCTATCGTGGAAAGGCACAGAAGGGCATCCCTGCCATCGACTGCCGCTACCACTATGCCAACCATTTCGATACCTACGCCGACCTGGTGGCGATGTTCAACAGCCGCATCTACAACCAGCCAGAGGGTAGCGACGACCTGGCTGGCTGTATCGTAGCCTTTTGGAACGACCGATACATTGACAATACACCTCAGTTGTTGGCAGAAAACAACTTCTATCCTTATATGCTCACCCTGGCAGAGCGTGCCTGGCGTGGAGGCGGCAACTGCTATTTTGATGGCAAGGGCACCCTGCTGTGGGAAGACGAGCCGGAGCAGTTGGCTGCTTTCAAGGAATTCGAAGACCGCCTGTTGTGGCAGAAGAATACCTGGCTGAAGGAGGTTCCATTCCCATACGTCCGTCAGACCCAGAGTGAATGGCAGATTACCGATGCCTTCCCTAACGGAGGCGATTTGAACAAGGTCTTCCCTCCAGAGGAGAAAGAAGATTCCGTATATCAGTATGAGGGCAAGACTTACAAGACCCGCAAAATCATCGGCAACGGCATCTATCTGCGCCATGTATGGGGCACGCTGGTTCCCGGTTTCTACGCCAACCCTCAGGAGAACCACACCGCTTATGCCACCCGCTGGATTTATTCTCCAAAGGAAAGAAAGGCGAAGCTGGCGCTGGAGTTCCAGAACTACAGCCGTTCTGAGAGCGACCTGGCTCCCCGTCAGGGCACCTGGGATTACAAGTGCAGCCGTGCATGGCTCAATGGTCAGGAAATCATGCCTCCTGTATGGAAGAACACGAATGCCGAGCGTTCTAATGAGATAACGTTGAAGAATGAGAATTACATGTCTCGTCCTGCGATAGATATTACCCTCAAGAAGGGGTGGAACAAGCTGATGCTGAAACTTCCTGTCGGCAAGTTCTCTTCTAAGGAGACCCGACTCGTGAAGTGGATGTTCACGGCAGCGCTGGTTGATGAATAAAAGAACCGAATCAGGTTGATGAATAAAAAAGTATTATAAGATAGGTTTATATATATGTTGTATGGTAAGTTAAAGTTTCCTAGTAGAGTGTTGGCAGCAGTTTTGCTGTCGGTACTCTCGATGGGGCTCCAGACAGTAAATGCAGCCCCAAAGAAAAAAGCTGCCCAAAAAGTAAAGGTGGCTTGTGTTGGTAACAGTATTACCTATGGTACTGGTATCCAGGATAGAGAACATTACTCTTATCCTGTACAACTTCAGAAGATGTTGGGCGACAAGTACCTGGTAGGTAACTTCGGTAAGCCGGGTGCTACCCTGTTGAAGCATGGACACCGTCCTTACATGCAGCAGGAAGAGTACAGACAGGCAATGGCGTTCAAGGGCGATATTGCTGTCATCCATTTGGGTATCAACGATACGGACCCAAGAAACTGGCCCAACTATCGTGATGAGTTCGTGAAAGATTATCTTTCCCTGATGGACTCTCTGCGTTCCGTGAATCCGAAGGTACGTTTTATTCTGGCTCGAATGACTCCGATTGCCCACCGCCATCCCCGTTTTATCTCGGGTACCAAGCAGTGGCATGATGAAATACAGGAAGCTATCCAGGTGGTAGCAAAGGTGAGTGGGGCGGAAGTGATCGATTTCCATGCTCCTCTCTATCCTTATCCTAATCTGTTGCCGGATGCCATCCATCCGAATGCGGAAGGTGCCGGCATCCTGGCTAAAACCGTTTATGGCGGTATTACCGGAAATTATGGTGGACTGCAACTGTCCGATCTCTATACGGATGATATGGTTTTGCAGCGCAATGTGCCGCTCGATATCCATGGCATCGCCAATACAGGCGAGATGGTGATGGTAAGCATTGCCGGACAGAAGGCTACTGCCATTGCCAATAACCGTGGTGAGTGGAGTGTTACCCTGCAACCTCTGCAGGTAGGCACTGATTATACGCTCACCATTCAGGCTGGCAAGCAGAAGAAAGAGTTCCGCCATGTGGCTGTAGGTGAGGTCTGGTTGTGTTCGGGACAGTCGAATATGGCATTCCGATTGAATCAGGCTGTTACCGGCAAGAAGGACATCGCTCAGGCTGATGACCCTGATTTCCGACTTTTCGATATGAAGGGAAGATGGGAGACTTATGATGTGGCTTGGCCGGCATCCTGTCTGGATTCCCTGAATCATCTGCAGTATTTCAAGCCTACTACCTGGAAGAAGGTTTCTCCGGAAACCGCAGCCCAGTTCTCTGCCGTAGCCTATTATTATGGTAAGATGTTGCGGGATAGTCTGAAGGTACCTGTGGGATTGATCTGCAATGCCGTCGGCGGTGCTCCTACGGAAGCCTGGGTAGATAGAAATACCTTGGAAACCCAGTTTCCGGCTATCTTGAGAGACTGGTTGCACAATGACTTTATCCAGGATTGGGTAAGAGGCAGGGCTGCCAGGAATCTCACCCACGATGCTACTCATCTCGGTCGTCATCCATACGAGCCATGTTATCTCTACGAGAGTGGTATCCTGCCGTTGCAGCAGTATCCTATCAAGGGAGTAATCTGGTATCAGGGTGAATCGAATGCCCACAATATGAATGCTCACGAACAACTCTTCCGCCTTCTGGTGGATAGTTGGAGAAGCAATTGGAAGAATCCGCAGATGCCTTTCTATTTCGTGCAGTTGTCTAGCCTGAACCGTCCTTCCTGGACCTGGTTCCGTGACAGTCAGCTCCGATTGATGAAATCCATCCCGAATACCGGAATGGCGGTGTCTTCCGACCAGGGAGATTCGCTTGATGTGCATCCTACGAACAAGCAGCCGGTGGGTGAGCGTCTGGGTCGCTGGGCTTTGAACCAGACCTATGGTCATAGTGTAACCCCCTCAGGTCCTATATATAATAAGGTGGTAAGAGAGGGTGAATCGCTGGTGATATCATTTACCTATGGCGATGGTCTCCGTACTTCCGACGGCAAGGCTCCATCCTGCTTCGAGATGGCAGAGGAAGAGGGTCTCTTCTATCCTGCACAGGTGAAGATTGAGGGAAACAAGGTTCGACTCACTTCCCCAGAGCTCAAGGCACCGAGATTTGTGAGATATGCATGGCAGCCTTTCACACATGCCAATCTGGTGAACCAGGATGGTTTGCCGGCATCTACATTCCGGGGAGAAATCAAAACGGGCATCAAGTCCCTGTCTGGCTTTCCTTCAGGTGAGGCTGGCTATGAGCTCGGTGTCTCAGCTTGTTATTCCGGATTCATCGGCGACTACCTGATAGTGGCTGGTGGCTGCAATTTCCCTGAACCTGGAAAGAAGAAGTACTATTCGGGTATCTATGCAGCGAAAGTGACAGGCAACGAGGAAACCTTACATTGGGAGATGATAGGCAACTTGCCTGAACCTGCGGCTTATGGTGGTGTGGTAGCCACTGGTGATAGCCTGGTTCTGGTTGGTGGATGCAATTCCGAACATAGTTTGAAAACCGTCTTGAGTTTCCACTTGGACAAGAAGAGCGGCAAACCGGTATTGAAATCCTTGCTAGACTTGCCTTGTACGGTAGATAACATGGGCGTCTGTCTGATGGACAATCGCCTGTTTGTTGTGGGGGGCAATCAGGATGGTCATCCTTCCGCTTCCGTTCTCACCTGTGAACTCGGAAAGAATCTGGAATGGAAAAGGGAAACGGAAATGATTGGCGAACCGAGAGTTCAACCGGTCTGCGCTGCCTATGATGGCAAACTCTATGTCTGGGGCGGCTTCTATCAGAATGGCAAGTCAAGTATCGTTGCCACATCGGGATTGCGTTATCTTCTCCAGGGCAAATGCTGGAATCCGCTTCCGGCACCCCGTGATGGCGAAGGTAAGGAACTCACCTTGACGGGCGCTACTGCCATGCTGGCTGTGAGTCCTGACGGTGAAGCCCAGATTATCTGCGCCGGAGGCGTGAACCGTGATATCTTCTGGGATGCCATCAGCGGAACCTATTCCAAGGTGGCACAAGCTGATTATTTGAAGAAGGACATTTCGTGGTATCAGTTCAACGGTTGTCCTTTGACATATCAACTGAAAACTGAACGCTGGGAAATTCTTTCCCACCAAACCCCTCTACTGGCTAGAGCGGGAGCCCAAGTGGCAATGCGAAAACATACATTATATTATATTGGCGGTGAATTGAAGCCTGGTCTTCGTTCACCCGGTATAGTTCAGTTAGATTTACGTTAATTAATGATTCTACCAGTGTGGTATGATAGTCTGGCGAGGCTTCATCTACACTGGTTTTTCTATTTTATGAAGGTTTGTTGCAAAATGAAAGTTAAAACCATTATTTTCCTTTTATTTTGTATTGTGTTTCTTAAAATGAGTTATCAAATAGAAAGCAAACTGAAATAATTAAAGCAAAAAGTAAGTAAATAGCCATTAAATTAATCAAATTGTCGTACCTTTGCACTCGAAAACGAATAATATGTAATTTAAATTATAGGAGAGATTAACATGAAAAAGATCGAAGCAATTATCCGCAAGACGAAATTTGAGGATGTAAAGGAAGCTTTGCTTGCCGCCGACATTGAGTGGTTCTCTTACTACGATGTAAGAGGAGAGGGCAAGATGCGACAGGCTCGTATCTATCGTGGTGTCATGTATGATACCAGCAGTATTGAGCGAGTGTTATTGAATGTTGTCGTGCGCGACAAGAACGTAGAGAAAACAATTCATGCCATCCAGGAGGCAGCCCGTACCGGCGAGATTGGTGATGGTCGAATCTTTGTAATTCCTGTAGAGGATACCGTAAGAATCCGTACAGGTGAAAGAGGCGACATCGCTCTTTATAATGCGGAGCAGGAAAAATAAGATGTGGAAGGGAGGAGAGAGATTAGTTTTCAGATTGTATCAACACTTTAAAGATTTTGTGTTATGAGTGTACAGGATTTAGGAATTTCATTAGATACCGTATGGATGCTCTTGGCAGCCATGTTGGTCTTTTTCATGCAGCCGGGATTCGCCCTCTGCGAGGCGGGCTTTACCCGTAGTAAAAACACCGCGAACATCTTGTTTAAGAACTTCGTTGACTTCATGGTCGGTTCGGTTCTTTTCTGGTTCGTAGGTTTTGGATTTATGTTTGGTAGCGATGGTGCCGGATTCATCGGTATGCCTAACTTCGGCGATCTTTCTTTTTACAAGAATGCAGCTGGTCTTCCTACAGAAGGTTTCCTGATGTTCGAGACCGTATTCTGCGCTACCAGCGCTACCATCGTTTCAGGTGCCATGGCAGAACGTACCAAGTTCTCTATGTATTGCATCTATTCATTCTTCATCTCATTGATTATCTACCCTGTAGAAGGTCACTGGACATGGGGTGGCGGTTGGCTTTGCAATGCTGATGCTGGTTCATTTATGATGGACACCTTTGGTGCTGCCTTCCATGATTTCGCAGGTTCTGCCATTGTACATAGTGTTGGTGGTGTCCTCGCCTTGGTAGGTGCTATCTGCTTAGGTCCTCGTTTGGGTAAGTACCGCAACGGCAAGAGCATGGCTATCCCTGGTCACAACCTGATGGCTGCTGCCCTCGGTGTATTCATCCTCTGGTTCGGATGGTTCGGATTCAACCCTGGTTCTCAGCTCGCTGCTTCTGGTGAGGTTAACCGTGTTGCTATCAGCCACGTATTCCTGACCACCAACCTGGCTGCTGTCTGCGGTGGTTTGGGTACTATGTTTACATCTTGGATTAAGTATGGTAAGCCATCATTCTCATTGACATTGAATGGTATCTTGGCTGGTCTGGTAGCCATCACAGCTGGTTGCGACTTGGTTAGTCCATTGGGTTCAGCCATCATTGGTCTTCTGGCAGGTATCATCCTGGTATTCTCTATCGAGTTCATCGATACCAAGCTTCATATTGATGACCCTGTAGGTGCTAGCTCTGTACATGGTGTATGTGGTATCTTCGGTACCTTGATGACAGGTCTCTTTGCCCTCGATGGCGGCGCTTTCTATGGTGGTGGCTTCGGTTTCTTCGGAGCACAGGTCTTCGGTATCCTCGTTATCGACCTTTGGGCAGCTGCAACAGGTATCATCCTCTTCTGGGGTATCAAGAAGATTGCTGGTCTCCGTGTTGACAAGCGAATCGAGGAGGAAGGTCTCGATATCTACGAGCATGGTGAGAGTTGCTACAACTAAAGTACTTTCATATATTGACGAGAGAGATTATTGATAAAAGTTTTGGTAGGCAAGGTTTTTTGTAGTAACTTTGCAGCCAAAACTTTTTAGAACAGGAATGGAGCTGGTGGATGGATTCGCCGCCTACAACAGAAAAGAGGTGGATGAGTTCTACAGTTCCTTATTATTAACGGAAAAACAAGAGAGATTATGAAGAAGATTTTAGATATGAAGAAGATGGGTGCCTTGGCACTCGGTTTGATGGCTTTTGCTCCTGCTGCCATGGCACAGGACGAGGTAGAAACTTCTATCAGTGCTGATATCGTAAGCCAGTACTACTGGCGTGGTCAGGATTTGGGAGCCGTTTCCCTGCAGCCTACCTTGGGTATCGGATATAAAGGTCTATCTCTTACTGCTTGGGGAAGTGTAGGTCTTTCTCAGCCGGAAGATACCAAGGAGTTTGATCTTACCTTGGCATACGAGACTGGTGGTTTCCATATCGGTGTAACCGATTACTGGTTCAACTCTCCTAACGAGAAGTATTTCGCTTACAAGGCTCACGAAACTTCTCATGTTTTCGAGGCAAATGTAGGTTATGATTTCGGAGCACTTGCCCTCAACTGGTATACCAACTTTGCAGGCAATGATGGAGTCAACAAGGATGGCGACCGTGCCTATTCATCTTATCTCGAGGCTACAGCTCCATTCAAACTCGGAGGTTGTGATTGGGAGGCGAGCGTGGGTGCCGTGCCATTCGCTACATCATTCTATGGTGATGCCAATGGCTTTGCCGTAACCCATGTAGCAGTGAAAGCCACCAAGGATATCAAGATTACCGATTCCTTCAGTGTTCCGGTCTTCGCTCAGGTAGCTGCTAACCCTAGCACAGAGAAAGCTTATCTGGTAGTGGGTTTCACCCTGCAGCCATAAAGTGAGGTCATTTTTTCAGTTAGCATAAATATAAATGCCGATAGTTCTGAAACATCAGAAACTATCGGCATTTTCTTTATATATAATAATGTGTATTACAGGTTGTTCAGCAAGTCTGCCTTGCCATCATTGATCAGCTTGATGACCAACTCTCCGAAGAGGGTGTTCTGCCATGCGAACCAAGGACGGGTGTATTTAGAGGCATCGTCCTTGTGGAAAGACTCATGGATGAATCCCATGCCGGCATCCGTATTCAACAGCATCTTCATGCAGAAGCGGATCTCGTCATCGCTCTGTGCGGTGAAGCACTTCATCATGATAGACATAGGCCAAGGCATGTCGTAACCGATGTGTGGACCACCGATACCTTCGCCAGCCTTGCCACGGAAGAAGCAAGGATTGTCCTCACTCCAAACGAAACGGCGGGTGTTCTGATAGATAGGGTCGTTCATAGGAACATCACCCATATATCCCATACCCAGGAGAGAAGGAACGTTGGAATCGTCCATCAGGAGCTGATTGCCGAAACCATCTACCTCGTAAGCATAGATCTTGCCATACTTAGGATGGTTGTAGATAGCATACTTCTGCAGAGCAGTATGTACCTCGTCAGCCAGACTGCTGCAATCCTGCGCAATCTTCAAGGCTGCATCTTTCTTTGCAGCATCCTTCTCTGCCACGTGCTTCAATATCTCTGCTGCCTTGTTCATGGAAGAAACTGCCATGAAGTTGGATGGAATCAGGAATGGAAGGATGGTGGCATCATCTGAAGGGCGGAACATGGAAGCGATCAGTCCTACTGGTTTTACCGGAGCGCCGAAGCCGTCCCAACCGATGGTATCGAAGGCACGGTCAGAAACACGGGTAAAGTGATAAGCCTTGGCTGTCACCTTGCGCTGCTGTTCGTGGAAGGTCTTCAGGATATTCTCGATAGCCTTCATCCATACTTCGCCGAAAATAGAGTCATCGCCTGTCACCTTCCAGTACTCGTAGGCCAGACGGATAGGGTAGCAGAAGGAGTCGATCTCATATTTGCGCTCGAATACATCCGGCTGCATCTTGGTGCGGTCTTTCTGCCAGCCGGCACCGGTAGGACCGTCATTGAAGGCATTGGCGTAGCGGTCGATGTTGATGCACTTCAACTGGCGGAGAATCACACCCTTCAGCATCTTCTTCAACTTCTCGTCCTTGTTGGCGAGGGCTACGTAAGGCCATACCTGGGCACCTGAGTCGCGGAGCCACATGGCTGGAATATCACCGGTATATACGAATGTATCATCATCACCATTTTCGAGCACACGGTAGTGAACGGTACTCTCCAGGGTGTTAGGATAGCAGTTGGCAAACATCCACGCCAGCTTTGGATTCTTCTTCAGGAGTTTCTGTACTTCCTTGATCTTCTTCTCTACAGCTGTAGAAGTGAAGAGACGGTCCTCTACAGGAGGACGCTTTGACTCATATTTGCCATTCACCGGGGTTACCACCTTGGTATAGCGTGCATGCACATCTACCTCAGCATTCTCCTGAGCCATAGCGCTCATGGAGGCAAGAAGAGCCAATGTTAAAATAGTCTTTCTCATTATTTATATTTTTGTTAGTTAGTGCTTGATTCTTATGGACGGTCGGCAGGACGGGTTCCCCACTTCGATGGCTGGTTGCCCATCTGCAGTTCGAGGGTGCCGCCCTTCATGATGTCGTTGTACATGATGTATGACTTGCTGTATGGCTTGCCGTTCAACTTCACAGACTGTACGTACATGTTTTCCTTGCTGTTGTTCTTGCAGACGATGTTGAAGGTCTTGCCCTTGCCCACGTTCAGTTCTGCCTTGTCGAAGATAGGGCTGCCGATGATGTACTTGCCGCCGGCTGGCTCTACCTGATAGAGACCTACGGAAGAAAGCACATACCATGCAGACATCTGACCTACGTCCTCGTTGCCGCTCAAACCGTCGAAGTCATCCTTGTACATCTCGTCCAGAGTCTGTCTGAGCAGACGGGCAGCCTTCCAAGGCTGACCTACATAGTTGTACATGTAGAGAACATGATGGCTAGGCTCGTTGCCATGGGCATACTGACCAATCAGACCAGAGATGTCTGGAGAGGCATTGTCGCCCATCTCACCGGTAACGATGAAGAGAGAGTCGAGCTTGGTCACGAACTTCTTTTCATTGCCGAAGAGCTTCCCGAGTCCGTGAACATCATGTGGAACCAGCCAGGTATATTGCCAGGCATTTCCCTCGGTATAGTCATCTTCACGATGCTCTGCTGCGAATGGGTTGAAAGGAACACGGAACTTGCCGTCGGAACCCAGACCGCGCATAAAGCCGGTCTCCTTGTCGAAGTACTTGCTGTAAGCCTTTGATCTGTTCTCGAAGTACTTGGCATCTTCCTTCTTGCCCAGCATGCGAGCCACCTTTGCCACGCAGGCATCAGCCAGCGCATATTCCATTCCCTTGGCTACGGTTTCCTTGGTAGGCTCCTTGTCGTATGGCAGATAACCGTGCTTCTTGAGCAATCCCAAACCACGCTCATCGAGCATAGCCGACTTCTTCATCGCCTCGTAGGCTCCTTCCTTATCCTTCACATAGCCCTTCAGTACCATATCGGCAAGAACAGGAATACCAGGGTTGCCCACCATACAATTGGTTTCGTTACCCATCAGATGCCATACTGGCAACTTGCCCTGCTGGCGATAGATATTGATGAAGGTGCTAGCCATATCTGGCAACATGTCGGTATGGATCATGGTCATCAATGGATGAGCTGCACGATAGGTGTCCCAGAGTGACAAGGTGGTATAATTGGTGAAGTTGCCGTCATAGACCTTGCCGTCGGCACCGCGATACTGACCGTTGACGTCTGAGAAGACAGATGGGGCAGTCATGGTATGATACATGGCTGTGTAGAAGATGCGGCGGGAGGTAGAATCGCTGGTCTCGATGTTCACTTTAGCCAATTCCTTGTTCCAGGCAGCATCTGCATCAGCTACTACCTGACGGAAATCCCAGCCTGGAATCTCTTTCTCCAGGTTCAGCTTGGCATTCTCTGCACTCACAGCCGACAAACCGGTCTTTAACAACAATGGCTTGGTGACATCAGTAGCGGTAATCAGCCATCTGCCGGTGCCCAGTGGCTTCACGGTAACAGGCTGAGAGAATTCTGCGAAGAAGAATGCCTTTTGGTCGTTCGCCCATCCCTTGGAGAAACGGTGACCTGCCACGGTGGTAGCTGTGGTGTTATCTACATTGAAGTCCTTGGCTGCATCCCAACCGATACCCTGCTTCAGGTCGAGTACCAGCTGTGCCTGCTGGGCATCAGCACCAAAGGTATAGCGCTGGAAGCCGGCACGCTGGGTAGCGGTCAGCTCCACCCATACATTAGGCTGCTGCAGTTTGACTGCATAGTATCCAGGACGCACGTTCTCGTTGTCGTGACTGAACTTGATTTCTTTCTGGTTGCCATCTGTTACGGGCAGGAAAGCCACGTCGCCCAGGTCGCCGATACCGGTACCGCTCAGGTGCTGGTGTCCGAAACCGATGAGGATGGAGTCAGAATGATGATAGCCGGAGCACCAGTCCCATCCGCGGGATGGTTCTGTAGGACCTAGCTGGACATATCCGAACGGAACGTTGGCTCCGAGGAAAACGTGTCCATGTCCACCTGTTCCGATTCTAGGGTTGACAAACTGGGTTAGATTGCTCGACTTAGCCTGTTGAGCAAGCGATGCCTGAGAGTAGCCGCCGGCTAATACGCAGGTCATCATTAAAAGATTTATAAGTTTCTTTCTCATAATGCTATAGTAACATCTACGGAATAATTGAATAAATTAGGTTATTTGTAATAAAACACAATAATGTTGCAAAGATACTAAAAAAATGGGAAAAACGGCACTATTCTATATATTTTTTAACTAAACTTTCATTGTATTGAGAGGGGATTGCAAATCCCTCCAGGGGTGGTCGAACCTTTTTAGACGGCGGATTGCAAATCCGCCGGAACGCCTAACGGTGTTTATCCATACGCCCTGAAAGGGCAGAAGCTCCTAGCCCAGGGCATCGCCCTGGGTATTATAAATGGAAAACCTGTCGCCCTGTAAGGGCAAAAGCTTTGAATTTGCTTCGTATTTTAAAGCTTTTGCCCTTACAGGGCGCATTACACCAACCACTACACCCAGGGCGGTGCCCTGGGCTAGGAGCTTCTGCCCTTTCAGGGCGTATGGATTTCTGCGGAATTAATGCTTTTACCGCCAGGCGTCCCGGCGGATTTGCAATCCGCCGTAAAAAAAGGTTCGACCTATCAATAACGGGGGATTTGTAATCCCCCAATAAAAGCATACTCCTTTTCTGCGGATTGCAAATCCGCAGAGCCTAAATAGGTTAGGACATTTTTTAACGCCGGATTTCAAATCCGGCGGGACGCCTGGCGGGTTTGCCCATTTATCTTGTTTTTCTCTCTTTGTGTTATTTTGAAACGAATAATAGGGTTTATTCTTTCAAAATGAAAGATAAAGCGTATTGATGTATATTGATATGTTATTTTCCTCCTTTTCTTAAGACAAAAGGTAATGAAAATCTTTCGTATATTGACAAAAAGTAGTAATTTTGCAGCCGAAACATAACAAAATGTTATTTGTTTTAGGTAAAAAGAGATAAAAATAACCGTAAAAGAAAGGAAAAGATATTATGTGTGGAATCGTATCTATCTTCAATATTCAGGAGCAGACTCCTGAATTGCGACAGCAAGCGCTTCGTATGAGTCAGAAGATTCGCCATCGCGGACCAGACTGGAGCGGAATCTACTGTGGTGGTTCTGCTATCCTGGCACATGAGCGTCTGAGCATTGTTGACCCGGAAAGTGGTCGCCAACCTTTGTTTGCACCAGACAAGAAACAGGTGCTTGCCGTAAATGGTGAGATTTATAATCATCAGAATATCCGTGCCCGTTTTGCCGGCAAATACCAGTATCAGACCGGTTCCGACTGCGAGGTGATTCTTTCTCTCTATCGTGAGATGCGAGCAGATTCCGACTTTGATACCTTAATATATAAAGGTGAGGATGCGCTCCACGCCCGTATCTCCAAGATGCTTGAAGAGCTGAACGGTATCTTTGCCTTCGCCCTTTACGATGCCGAGCGTGATGAGTTCCTCATTGCCCGCGACCCTATCGGCGTAATTCCTCTTTATATTGGTTATGATAAGGATGGCAAGGTGTTGGTGGCAAGCGAGTTGAAGGCTCTGGAAGGTCAGTGCGACCATTACGAGCCATTCCTCCCAGGTCATTATTACTATAGCAAGAACCCTGGCATGAAGCGTTACTATACCCGTGATTGGTTTGAATACGCTGCCATGCAGAAGAAATATCAGATTGATGATAAGAAGAAGGCTGAAGCCCAGTTGAAGGATGCGGAACCTCAGGAGAAAGCTGCGGTAAAGGAAATCCATGATGCCCTCGAAGCATCCGTCAAGCGCCAGCTGATGAGCGATGTTCCTTACGGTGTATTGCTGAGTGGTGGTCTCGATTCTTCCGTCATCTCTGCCGTAGCCGAAAAATTCTCTTCTACCCGTGTGGAGAATGGGGGCGAAACCAAGGCATACTGGCCACGCTTGCACTCCTTTGCCGTAGGTTTGAAGGGTGCGCCTGATTTGGCAAAGGCACGACTGGTTGCCGATCACATCGGAACCGTGCATCACGAAATCAACTACACCATCCAGGAAGGTCTGGATGCCATCCGTGATGTCATCTATTTCATCGAGACCTACGATGTTACCACCGTCCGTGCATCTACCCCGATGTATCTCCTGGCGAGAGTCATCCGAAGCATGGGTATCAAGATGGTGCTTTCGGGCGAGGGTGCCGACGAGGTATTCGGAGGTTATCTCTACTTCCACAAGGCACCGGATGCCAAGGCTTTCCATGAGGAAACCGTGCGCAAGCTCGGCAAGCTCTACCTCTACGATTGCCTGAGAGCCAACAAGAGTCTGGCTGCATGGGGCATCGAGGGCCGTGTGCCTTTCCTCGACAAGGAGTTCCTGGATGTAGCGATGGGTATGAACCCGGTATTGAAGATGTGTCCGGACAAGACCATTGAGAAGAAGGTGGTTCGTGAGGCATTCGCCGATCTGCTTCCAGAAGAAGTAGCATGGCGACAGAAGGAGCAGTTCTCCGATGGAGTGGGCTATTCATGGATTGATACCCTGAAGCAGATTACCGCATCAGCCGTCAGCGACGAACAGATGGCGCATGCTGCCGAGCGATTCCCTATCAATCCTCCACGGAACAAGGAGGAGTATTATTATCGCTCTATCTTCGCCGAGCATTTCCCAAGCGACAGCGCTGCCAAGAGTGTTCCTAGCGTGCCAAGCGTAGCCTGCTCTACAGCCGAAGCCCTGGCGTGGGATGCCTCTTTCAAGAATCAGAACGACCCTAGCGGTAGAGCCGTAGCGGGAGTTCATGAACAGGCGTATAAATAGGAATGTTGAATGTTGAATGTTGAATGTTGAGTTGCCTCGCGGATTATTTGTGAGACCTTTAGCATGTCGCAAGGGCGTAAGCCTTATTCAACATTCAACACTCAACATTCAACACTCAACACTCAACATTAAAATATTAGAAATAACCGATATAAAACGAACAAGAAATGGAAAAAGGATTGTACAGTTCAGCCTATGAGCACGATGCGTGTGGCGTAGGTATGGTGGTGAATATCCACGGTAACAAGAGTCATGAGCTGGTCGATAACGCCTTGAAGGTCCTCGAGAATATGCGCCATCGTGGTGCTGAGGGTGCCGATAACAAGACGGGTGATGGTGCCGGTATCATGCTCCAGATTCCACATGAGTTTATTCTTCTTCAGGGTATCCCTGTACCGGAAAAGGGAAAATATGGTACAGGTCTCGTCTTCTTGCCTAAGGATGAGAAGAAACAGCAGGATATCCTCTCTATTATGATTGAAGAGATTGAACGTGAGGGACTTCAGTTGATGCATCTCCGCAATGTACCTACCAATCCAGACTGTCTGGGTGAGGCTGCATTGAGCAATGAACCTGCCATCAAACAGGTGTTCATTACAGGTGTGACAGATGATAAGGTGCCTGTCTTTGAGCGCACCCTCTATCTTATCCGTAAACGTATTGAGAAACGTGTCAGCGATCCTGATTTCTATATCTGTTCGTTGTCTAATTCGAATATCGTATATAAGGGTATGTTGAGCAGCCTCCAGCTGCGTCAGTACTATCCTGACTTGACTAATAATTATTTTACAAGCGGTCTGGCTCTGGTTCACTCCCGCTTCTCTACCAACACCTTCCCTACATGGAGCTTGGCTCAGCCATTCCGTCTCCTTGCCCACAATGGTGAGATCAACACCATCCGTGGTAACCGTGCCTGGATGAAGGCTCGTGAGAGTGTGTTGAGCAGTGAGGCTCTGGGCGATATCCGTGAGATTTCTCCTATCGTTCAGCCTGATATGAGTGACTCTGCCAGTCTCGACAATGTCTTCGAGTTCTTCGTAATGAGCGGCTTGTCTTTGCCTCATGCCATGGCTGTCATGGTGCCTGAGAGCTTCAACGACAAGAACCCTATCTCTGAGGATTTGAAGGCTTTCTATGAGTATCACTCTATCCTGATGGAGCCATGGGATGGTCCTGCCGCCCTGCTCTTCAGCGATGGCCGCTATGCCGGTGGTATGCTCGATAGAAACGGTCTGCGCCCTGCACGCTACACCATCACCAAGAACGATATGATGGTAGTCGCATCTGAGGTAGGTGTGATGGATTTCGACCCAACCGAGATTGCCGAGAAGGGACGCTTGCAGCCGGGTAAGATTCTCCTGATTGATACCCAGGAAGGCAAGATTTACTATGATGGCGAAATCAAGGAGCGCCTGGCTGAGCAGCATCCTTACCGCCAGTGGTTGAACACCAACCGTATTGAACTGGAAAAACTTCGCAGCGGACGAAAAGTGGAAAATGGTGTGGAAAACCTCACTCGCAAGGAATTGGAATTCGGTTTTGGCGAGGAAGACATCGACGGTACCATCATTCCGATGGCTACCAAGGGTCAGGAGCCTACAGCATCTATGGGTAATGATACTCCGCTTGCCGTGCTTTCCGACCAGCCACAGATCTTCTTCAACTACTTCCGTCAGCAGTTTGCTCAGGTTACCAACCCTGCCATCGACTCCATCCGTGAGAACCTCGTGATGAGTCTTACCGAGTATATCGGCCGTGTAGGTTCCGGCATTCTGAACCCGGACGAAAGCAACTGCAAGATGGTTCGCTTGCCACATCCTATCCTGACCAATACCCAGCTGGATATCCTTCAGAATATCCGCTACAAGGGATTCAATACCGTAAAGCTTCACATGATTTTCGAAACCGCCAAGGGCGAAGAAGGACTTCACGAGGCTTTGGATGAACTCTGCAAGCAGGCTGCCCAGAGCGTGGATGATGGCTATAACTACATCATCCTGAGCGACCGTGGTGTGGATGAAACTCATGCCGCCATCCCATCATTGCTCGCCGTGAGCGCCGTTCATCATTATCTGATAGATGCCGGCAAGCGTGTGCAGACTGCCCTCATCGTAGAGAGCGGTGAAATTCGTGAGGTAATGCATGCTGCCCTCTTGTTGGGTTACGGTGCATCAGCCCTCTGTCCATACTTGACATACGCCATCCTCGACGACCTTGTAAAGAAGGGAAAGATTCAGGAGGATTATTACACAGCCGAGCAGAACTATATCAAGGCTGTGAAGAAGGGCTTGTTCAAGATTATGGCTAAGATGGGTATCTCTACCATCCGAAGCTATCGTGGTGCCAAGATCTTCGAGAGCATCGGTTTGAGCGAGAGCCTCCTGAAGAGCTACTTCGGAACAGAGGTGAGCACCATCGGCGGTATCGGACTCGAGACCATCGCCCGTGATGCCATCCGCCTGCACGACAAGGCATTCGAGACCAAGAAGCTCGACTTCCTGCCAAGCATGGGACAGTTCCACTACCGCAAGGACGGTATCAAGCACGCTTGGAACCCAGAGACCATCGCCACCCTGCAGCTCGCAACCCGCAAGGGCGATTACGATCTCTTCAAGAAATATACACATCTCGTTGACGATAAGCAGGAGCCTATCTTCATCCGCGACTTCTTCGGCTTCCGCAAGAATCCTATCTCTATCGATAAGGTGGAGCCAGTAGAGGAAATTGTCAAGCACTTCGTTACCGGTGCGATGAGTTTCGGTGCCCTCTCCAAGGAGGCTCACGAGGCAATGGCACTCGCCATGAACGCCCTGGGTGCTCGAAGCAATACCGGTGAAGGTGGTGAGGATAACGAGCGATTCCATTCTACACAGGATGGCATCAGCCTCTCCAGCAAGACCAAGCAGGTGGCTTCCGGTCGATTCGGTGTGACTACAGAATATTTGGTAAATGCAGAGGAAATCCAGATCAAGGTGGCACAGGGTGCTAAACCGGGTGAGGGTGGTCAGTTGCCTGGCTTCAAGGTCAACGAGGTCATCGCCAAGACCCGTCACTCTATCCCTGGCATCAGCCTGATTTCTCCTCCACCTCATCACGATATCTACAGTATCGAGGATTTGGCTCAGCTCATCTTCGACCTCAAGAATGTGAACCCTAAGGCGGCTATCTCTGTCAAGCTGGTAGCTGAGAGTGGTGTGGGTACCATCGCTGCCGGTGTGGCTAAGGCGAAGGCAGACCTCATCGTTATCTCTGGTGCCGAGGGTGGTACAGGTGCCAGCCCTGCATCCAGCATGCGTTTCGCAGGTATCTCTCCTGAAATCGGACTTTCTGAAACCCAGCAGACTCTTGTGAAGAATGGTCTTCGTGGTCAGGTTCGTCTGCAGGTAGATGGTCAGTTGAAGAGCGGTCGTGACATCATCCTGATGGCTCTGCTCGGTGCTGAGGAATTCAGTTTCGGTACTGCCGCCCTCATCGTTTTGGGTTGTGTCATGATGCGTAAGTGTAACCTGAATACCTGTCCTATGGGTGTTGCCACACAGGATCCTAAGCTCCGTGCGCACTTCCGTGGCAGCTACAAGTACCTCATCAACTACTTCCGCTTCCTCGCCGAGGAGGTTCGTGAGTATCTGGCTGAGATGGGTTACACCTCTTTGAATGATATCATCGGTCATACAGAACTCATCGTTCGCAAGACTGATGAGGAGATTGTTCCTACCGAGGGTGCTGATGCCGTAGAGCCAGAGGTGGCCAAGAGCGTCAAGGAGAAGGCAGACTTGCTCGATTTCTCTCGTCTCTTGCATCGTGAGACAGGTCATTGCTCGCTCTATCATACTACCGAGCAGATCCATGACCTCGACAATGTACTCGACCAGCAGTTGATTCGTGGTGCACAGCGTGCCATCGAGAATCAGGAAGAAGTGAACCTCGACTTCGCCATCAAGAATACCGACCGTGCCGCAGGTGCCATGCTGAGCGGTATGATTGCCGAGAAATATGGTGAGGCGGGTCTTCCAGACAAGACCGTAAACGTGAAGTTCAAGGGCTCAGCAGGTCAGAGCTTCGGTGCCTTCCTGGTCAATGGAGTGGATTTCAAACTCGAGGGTGAGACCAATGACTATTTCGCCAAGGGACTTTCAGGAGGTCGTATTTCCATCCTTCCTCCTATCCGCAGCAACTTCTCTGCCGAGGATAACATCATCGCCGGTAACACTGGTCTGTATGGTGCCACAAGCGGTGAGTTGTATATCAATGGTAAGGTAGGCGAGCGCTTTGGTGTTCGTAACTCCGGTGCCATCGCCGTGATTGAGGGTGCTGGCGACCACTGCTGCGAGTATATGACGGGCGGTAGAGTAGTAGTGCTCGGTGAAACCGGCCGTAACTTCGCCGCTGGTATGAGTGGTGGTGTTGCCTACGTATGGGATAAGAACCACAACTTCGATTACTTCTGTAACATGGATATGGTGGAGATCAACCTCGTGGAGGACAGCACCTATCGCAAGGAGTTGCACGAGCTGATCCGTCAGCATTATCTCTACACCGGCAGTAAGCTTGCCCGTACCATGCTCGACGACTGGAACCACTACGTAGAGGATTTCATCCAGGTAGTGCCAATCGAGTACAAGCGAGTTCTCCAGGAGGAGCAGGTAAAGAAGTTGCAGCAGAAGATTGCGGATATGCAGCGCGATTATTAACATTTAACTTTGAACTTTGAACTTGAAACTTTGAACTTTATGATATGCTTCATGGAGTTATAGCTCTCGATACTAATCATAAAGTTCAAAGTTCAAAGTTCAAAGTTCAAAGGGAACAAAGTTTAAAGTATCAAGATGGGAAATCCAAAAGCATTTTTGACTATACCTCGCAAGGAAGCAGGTTATAGACCAATTCACGATAGAATCCTCGACTTCAGCGAGGTAGAACAGACTTTGAATAGCAACGACCGCCGACAGCAGGCTTCCCGTTGCATGGATTGTGGCGTGCCTTTCTGCCACTGGGCTTGTCCATTGGGCAACAAGGCACCGGAGTGGAACGATGCCCTCTACAAGGGCGACTGGGAGTTGGCTTACCGTCTCCTCAATTCCACCAACGACTTCCCGGAGTTCACAGGACGCATCTGTCCTGCACTCTGCGAGAAGGCATGTGTATTGAATCTCATGGATCATGAGCCAACCACCAACCGTGAGGATGAGTGTGCCATCGTGGAGCATGCCTTCTCTGAGGATTATGTGCATGTTGAGATTCCGGAGCGTAACGGCAAGACGGTGGCTGTCATCGGTGCCGGTCCTGCGGGATTGGTAGCTGCCAACCAGTTGAACCACAAGGGATATAAGGTAACGGTCTTCGAGGCACGTGAGAATGCCGGTGGTCTGTTGCGTTACGGTATTCCTAACTTCAAGCTCAACAAGAGCATCATCGACCGCCGTCTTCGTCTTCTCGAAGAGGAGGGCATCGAGTTCAGATACAACCAGCATATTGACGTTACCAAGTTGCCGGAAGGCTTTGATGCCTACGTGGTATCTACCGGTACACCGACAGCCCGCGACCTGAAGATTCCTGGAAGAGAGCTGAAGGGTGTTTATTTCGCCCTCGAACTGCTTTCTCAGCAGAACCGTATCCTTGCGGGTATGGAGTTCTCTAAGGACGAACTGGTCAACTGCAAGGGCAAGGATGTATTGGTCATCGGTGGTGGTGATACGGGTTCCGACTGTATCGGTACCGCTCATCGCCAGGGTTGCAAGAGTGTAACCCAGATCGAAATCATGCCTAAGCCGGTAGAGGGGCCTGAGGATCCTAAGAATCCTTGGCCAAACTGGCCTCGCACCCTGAAGACCACTTCAAGTCATGAGGAAGGCTGTACCCGCCGCTGGAACATCAACTCTCTGGAGTTCCTGGGAAAGAACGGTAAGCTGACAGGCGTGAAGGTTCAGCCTATCGACTGGAAGCCAAACCCAGAGGGCGGTCGCCCATTGATGGTAGAGGCTGGCGAGCCGGAAATCATCAAGGCAGAGGCTGTGTTCCTGGCAATGGGCTTCCTGAAGCCACAGCAGCCTGAGTTTGCCGAGAATGTATTTGTAGCTGGTGATGCAGCCAGCGGAGCTTCTCTGGTGGTTCGTGCCATGGCAAGCGGTAGAAAGATTGCTGCTCAGGTAGATAAGTTCCTGAACAAGTAATATTCGGTTATTTTTAACTATAAGTGTAGGGAGGTAAACCTTGTGACGAGGTAAGCCTCCCTTTTTTGTGCTCGGTAAGTGACTTACTTGCGGTGGCTAAGTGACTTACTTACGGGTGCTAAGTGACTTACTTACGGGTGCTAAGTGACTTGCTTACGAGGTCTAAGTAAGATACTTATGGTGCTAAGGCGACTTGTCCCGGAATGACAGAGTGACACCGATGACAGCATTTTCTTAAAAAATCTCTCGCGTAGGCGGGCGGGAGGCTGATTTAGAAAATTTTTCCTGCCCGCCCGCGCGTAGGATTTTTTTAGAAAACAGGTGTCATAAGTGTCATAAGTGTCATCGAGTCTCTCTTTCTTTTCCTCTTCTTTTCTTTATTTAAGTTAGACAACTGAAGTGTCTTCTTGTTCGGGTGATTGATGTAGGTCAAGCTGATTGACAAGGATATTTTTGTGTAAACGTTATCATTGTGGTAAAATGGGGGAGAAAAGGGGGCGAAAAGAGGGGAGAATACTTAAAATATTTAAAATTTAAGGCATTTTGCTAAAAATAACGGGGCAAAAACATTCTAATTCAAAAAAAAGCTTTACCTTTGCAGCGGTATATATACATTTTGGTAACGATAAAATTGGAAACTAAGAATGATAAAATGATAAAAAGGAGAGTGAAGGCAAGACCTAAGTCAACAACATACACTGGCTACTTCGTCGAGCTTGACCTTTCTAAAACATATAATGAGTTAGACAACATAAGTTTAATTAAATTTTTTATAAAAAATGAAAAGACAATTAACTAGTATTTTGCTCTTCTCTGCCCTCTTGGTGGGTGGAGCTAGCACTTTCGTATCTTGTACAGATAACGAAAGCGACAGTAACTACAACACTAGTGTTTCTCTTGCTGATGCGATCAAGAATCAGGTTGATGAACTTGGTAAGATTAACACTTGGTTGGGTGATTTGAAGACTTCTAATCCTGACCTTGCTGCAGCAATTGATGCGCGTATCAAGGATAACTGGAAGGCTATTGGTGACAAGGGTGCTGTATCTGAGTTGGCAAAGTATGCTTCTTTGGATAAGGCTATCAGAGCATCTAAGGCATACACAGGTATGAAGGATACTTTGGATACTCATACCAGACAGATTGCTGCTCTTGAGGATATGCGTAAGTCAGATTCTCTCATCTTCGCTAAGGCTGATAGTGCATTGAATTACCGTCTTGATACTCTTTCTGCAAAAGTAAATAGTGAGCTTGCTGCTCAGCAGATTTTGAATAGCCAGTATGACAAGGCTCTTGATTACCTCGTAAATAAGAATATTACAGGTGCTATTGTTGATGGTACAAAGAATCCTGTTTTTGGTTATCTTCAGAGTGGTGTTCTTGATTTGAATCTTGCTTCTGCTTATTATGGTTATGCAGCAGAGGGTGATCCTTTCTGGGGTATCGATGGCGGTAAGGTCGTTGGTGCTAATGAGGAAGGCAATGCAGGTTATATTTATATTACATTGAATCCTAAACAGGTAGCTCCTGAACTTGTAAGCGTAGAATTGACAACCACTTCTGGTAAGAAGGCTGAAGGATTTAAGCTTGGTGATCTTCAGGAGTGCAATGAGGATTTGACATGGGGATATACACGTGCTGCAAGTGGTTTCTATAAGATTCCTGTTACATGTGTAACTCCTGAGAATGATGGCTTTGATGTAAACAAGGGTGAATTGAAAGAAGCTGCTAAGAATATTCTTTCAGAGTTGAAGAACCCTAAGGCTACTAATTTGAATCTCGGTCAGATTGCAACAACAATGTATCATGCTGCAAACAATCAGTTGAAGAAGTTGCGCGTTCAGATTACATTCAAGTTGTATGATGCTACTAAGGGTGAATATGTAGATAGAACTGTTAGTACAGAGGCTAAGATGGGTGCTTTTGCTGTTAAGCCAGTGGGCTTCACTTTCTTGCAGGATAATCAGGCACTTGCTAAGCTTGCTCAGTTTGGTGTAGAGCACTTCCGTATTCCAACATTGTCAGATAAGTTGGCAAAGATTGCTGATGCTGTTAAGTTTAATGTAACAGCTTCTGGTAATGTGGTTACTATGCTTACTGCAATTGATGTAACTGCTGCAGAGAATGCAAATGGTGGAGTTGATTTCTTCAAGAAGAATGAGGTTGTTCCATTTATGACATTGGATAACGCTAAGATTGTTGATAAAGATCAGGTTGATATTGATAATGATAATCATACTCAGTATATCTATAAGATTCAGACAAATGCTCTTGATGAGGTAATGGCTAGCATCAACAAGCAGATTTCTGATAAGCTCCAGCCTATTCAGAATGCTCTTAATAGCGCTAAGTTGAATAACTATGTTGAGAAGTATGATAACTATGTACCAAAGGTAAATGCATGGTTGAAGAAGATTTCTGCAAACATTGCAAATGTAAATCGTTTGTTGCAGCCTGCATTGTTCATCTCAGGCGAGAGTGGTGAGATTGCTATTGCTGGTACAGATAATCACTTCACAGCTCCTACTGTTAAGCTTGGTGGTAGCTATATGTTGTGTGCAACTACTTATACAGCTGAGTTCTTGGCTCCTGCTTACAAGAAGGCGCTTTCTGCAGATAATGCAACAATTACTGTTGATGGTAAAGATGCTTCTAAGCCATTCGCTGGTAATGTACAGAAGGCTCTCTTCACTCCTACTAAGGAGGGTGTATGCAAGATTACTTACGAGGCAGTAGATTACTCTGGTGTTCCTGTTGAAAAGAACTTCTATATTAACGTAGTAAAGTAATTTAAGAATAACGTAGTTAGTGGCAAGCTTGCTTGCCGCTAGCCAAGTCTTAAAAACGATTTTTTTATATAATTAGATTAAAGATTATGAAATTAAATAAGGTAATACTGTCAGGTGTTGTTGCTTTGAGTTGCGTTAGTGCGTCAGCTCAGGAAGCAGATAAGACTGTAAATGTCTTCACTCCACATTGGTATGCACAGGCTCAGATTGGTGGCCAGTACACATTGGGTGAGATCGGTTTCGGTAAGTTGTTGTCTCCAAATGCTCAGGTAGGCGTAGGTTATAACTTCAATCAGGTTGTAGGCGCTCGTCTTTCTTTGAATGCATGGCAGAGCAAGGCTGGTCAGAACGTGGCTGGCAACGTTTACAAGTGGAAGTGGAACTATGTAGCTCCAATGGTTGACGCTACATTCAACCTCACAAACCTCTTCTGCGAGTACAACCCAGACCGTTTGGTTGAGGTTGGCGTATTCGGTGGTATCGGCGCTAACATCGCTTGGGGGAATGACGAGGCTGCTGATGCTAAGGCTGCTATCTTGAAGAGTGAAGCTGCTACTGAAGCTCTGAAGTATGGTGCTACTCCATTGGAGAACCTTTGGGATGGTACAAAGACTCGCTTCGTTGCACGTGTTGGTGCTAACGTTGACTTCCGCGTAAGTGATCGCGTTAAGTTGGGCGTAGAGCTTTCTGCTAACACATTGAGCGACAAGTACAATTCAAAGAAGGCTGGTAACCCAGACTGGTACTTCAACGCATTGGTAGGTGTAAAGGTTGCTCTTGGTGAGACTCATACCACTAAGGTAATCCCTGCTCCAAAGCCAGTAGAGAAGATCATCGAGCGTATCATCGAGAAGCCAGCTCCAGCTCCAGCTCCTAAGGTTGAGTCTAAGGTAGTTGAGGAGAACTTCCGTCGTGATATCTTCTTCCCAATCGGTAACTCTAATATCGCTAAGTCTCAGTCAACTAAGATTGCTGAGATCGTAGAGTACATGAAGGAGAACCCAGATGCTAAGATCACTTTGACTGGTTATGCAGATAAGGGTACAGGTTCTGCTGCATTCAACGATAAGATTGCTGCTCGCCGTGCTCAGACTGTTTACAATACACTCGCAGCTAAGGGTGTTGCTAAGAGCCGCATGATCAAGGAGTCTAAGGGTTCACGCGTTCAGCCTTTCGAGGAGAACGATATGAACCGTGTTACAATCTGTATTGCTAAGTAATTTAGCTCTATATAGAATTAAATAGTTCATTAAACATTATAACCGATCTTCATTCTTACTATGTAAGCTTTGGAGACCGGTTATTTTTTTTTGTAACTAAACAGTATTAGAATGAAGAAAAGATTGTTTCTGCTCCTCTTGGGTTGTGCTACCATGCTCGGTGCTCAGGCGCAGTTGAGTGGTGCTGGCTACTACCGTGTGAAGAATGTTTCTACCGGTAGATATATGTCGCTTTCCGACAACCATAGTAGAGGAGTCAACTTCGCTTCTACCAGTGCGGATTGTGGTGCCATGGCTACTAGCTCTATTTGGGAGGACATCTCGCATGACCCAGGAAGTGTGTTCTATCTGGATCATATCAGCGGTGAAAGCTATAATGTGGTAGGTCAAGGAACCAGCCTTTATGGCATTATCCAGTATTACATCTACCTGACTCCGGTTGGCAATTACTACAAGGCTTGGCAGCAGGATAGTGGCCAGCGTATCACGCTGACCGATAAGAAATCCCATGATGCTGTAAGCTATGTAACTACTACAGGTACTTATAGTACTTGGAATATTACGCCTATCAATACTTCCGATAACTATATTGGTGTAAAGCCAACCGTTACGGTTGGCGATAAGCATTATGCTGCCGTCTTTGCCGGTTATCCTTATACGCTGGGTGCTGGTATGAAGGCATACTATGTAACTAAGGTGATTGAGAAGGAAGGTGTGATCATCATCAAGGAGTTGACAGGTACCATTCCTGCAAAGACCCCTGTGTTGATTGAGTGTGCTTCTACAGATGTCAGCAAGAATCAGGTAACACCAGTTGAAAGCGATGCAGCTGTGCCATCTGATCTGGCTTCTCAGGTGAAGGGTGTTTACTTCTGCATAGGAAATAGATGGTCTGGTCATTTCAACTCTGTGAAATTTGATGCTTCCAGTATGCGAGTATTCTCAGCCAACTCTTATGGTTATATCGCTATGACTACCTCTAACGATGCGCTCACTTCTGTGAGTATTGATCAGGATGCTGGTAATGGTGATAAGGTGAGAATTTTGGCAATCCCTGCCAACAGCTGGTATCTTTCTGTTTCTTCTTCAGCTCCATCCGAGATGAAGATGGTTACCGCCGAGCAGTATGCTACAGGCATTAAGGACATCACGGTGAAGCCTGCCTCATTATATAATGTATATACCCTTGAAGGTGTACAGATTAAGAAGAATGCAACTTCAATCAGCGACTTACATCAGGGGATTTACATCATAAATGGCAAGAAAGTCGTTATTAAATAAATAAAAAGCCCTAAACTCTTGTGAGTTTGGGGCTTTTTGCGTAACTTTGCACCGTTTTTTAATGAAAATCAAAAATTTATGAGAAAATATGTAATTGCATTGGCAGCAGCGCTGCTGCCAACGATGGGTATGTTTGCCCAGACATTTAGTGAGCCTTGCATCCCGGGCAAGGTGTACACCAAGAGTATTGACGCTTCCGTGACGCTGGGTACAACCGGTGTCGGTGTGGATGTGGCGGTGCCACTGAATGATGTCTTTCAGGTTCGTACGGGTTTCTCCTTTACTCCCCGTGTGCATGCTACCATGAACTTTGCGGTGCAGGTGGGTGATGAGAAGGAGAGTGAGCAGGTGCAGGCGGAGAAGTTCAATCGCCTCGCTGACATGCTGGAGGAATATACCGGTACCAGAGTAGGGAATAGCATTGATATGGTGGGTACTCCAACGATGAACAACTTTAAGTTGCTCGTAGATGTTCATCCTTTCAGCAACAAGAACTGGCACTTTACTACCGGTTTCTATTGGGGACCTTCACAGGTTGCCAAGGCTGAGAATGCAGTCTATGATGGAACCTCTCTGGTAGCAGTGAGTATGTACAACAACCTCTATGAGCGTGTGAAGAACTCTTATGAGAACTTTGTACCTTATATGTCTGTAGGTGATCAGCAGTTGGTAGCTGGCAAGGATCTCTATGATAAGTTCATGAGTTATGGCAGAATGGGTGTAACCCTGGGCGAGCGCAAGGATGGTACTCCATTCCGTCTGGAGCCGGATGCTAATAATAATGTATCTGCCACTATCAAGGTAAACAACTTCAAGCCTTACTTAGGTTTCGGTTATGGTGGCAAGCTCTTCAAGAATAGCGACGATTATTATGTTTCCTTCGATGCCGGTGTTTTGTTCTGGGGTGGTACTCCAAAGATCATGACCAACGATATCCAGAAGGTTACCTTTACACCAAATGAGGATTATACAGAGGCGGTGAAGCATGTAACCACAGAACCAGGTGTGGATTTGGCAAAGGATGTGAAGAACGTACCGGGTAAGGTAGGCGACTATGTGAAGCTCTTGAAGAGCTTTAAGGTTTATCCTGTAGTAGAACTTCGTTTGACCCGCCGAATCTGGGTGAAATAAGGTAGGATGTGTGCCTACACACCCAGATGGCTTAAAAACGGCGATTTGGGGCGAAAATAGGCGATTTAAGGCGTAAAAGTGTTTAAGACTGTTAAATAATGGCGGTTTTTGAAACTTTTCTCTTCGAAAATTTGGTGGTTTCGCAAAATGTTAGTACTTTTGCACTCGCTTTTGAGAAATCAAGTATTACTCTAAGCAACTAAAGAAAGAGTTCTTTGAAAGATTTTACATAAACAGACAAGTAGTACAAGAAGCGGTTGACTTCTTAGAA
>NZ_JBBNGE010000032.1:0-38414 GCF_040095255.1 Segatella sinensis
CTAAATTCAATGCAATTCTTGCTGTAGTACAACAGTAAGACGATTACTCATGCCCATAGGGGTGCTGAGTAGTTACTAGATTTACTCATTTACACAAAATTAATTATCTAGAAATAACTGGGCCGACTTTAAAATAGCGATATGAGATAACGCATCAAAACCACTTTTAAAGTAGGCTCAGTTTGATAGATATTCAATAGTGGGGACGACCGTGAACGACCGCGAAAACGACCGAAAACGACCGTGAACGACCGCATTTCGACCAAAATGACCGCAATAACGACTGCTTTTGTGACTTCCAAACTAGAGCTATGTTATCATCTACAAGTTTAAATAAGGTAAAAAAATAGAGGCATTTTTTGTTGTTTCAATATTTATCGGTAATTTTGGACTCAATATTAATTCTAGAATACATGTCTATGGATGAACAATTGAAAACTGCATATAAACTGGCTATTCAAGATCCTTGTGCTAATCTTGACAAGCTATCTCATTTGACTCCTGTTCTTGCTGAGGATGGAGAGCCATATTGTATTGATGGTAGTAAATGTGTTGTGTTCAAGATGCAGGATCCTGAGTCTGGGAAGTATTATGCCTTGAAATGTTTTGCCGAGATTCCTGATAGTAGTGAGAAGTTACGTTACAAACTCATTGCCGATGAATTGGTAATGGTGGATTCACCTTATTTTGTACACATGAGATTTATCGAGGATGAAATTCAGGCGGAGATTTCTTATCCTGAAGATAGGTTGCCGGTCTTGCTGATGGATTGGGTGGATGGAGAAACCTTAGTGGAATATCTTGCAGCTAACTACCAGTACACCTTTACTATGTCCATACTGTGCTATCGCTTTTGCAAGATGGCTGCGTGGCTCCATATTCAGGACTTTGCGCATGGAGATATCACTCCTTCCCATATCATGGTTCGTCCCGATGGTACATTGACGCTGATAGGTTATGATGGAATGTTTATTCCTTCCATGAAAGGTAGTCTATCCAGTGCTTTACTTTCTTCTGAATTCTGTCACCCTAAGCGTAAAATTGATGAGTTTGATGAGCATATAGATGATTTCTCTCTCATAAGTATTGCTCTATCTTTAAAAGCAATTTCCTTGGACCCATCATTGTTTGATTCATATGGTTCGCCAGAACAGCTTCTTTTTACCAAGGAAGATTATTGCAAACCAGAACAAAGTAAGGTGATAGCTTCTTTGCAGCAACTCATGTATGATAAGGAATTCTGTTCATTGTACTCTTTCTTTATGCTTGCCCTTGTAAATGGTAATCTCTCATTAGGCTCATTAAAACTGTTTGCATGTGAAAATCCGAGAAAATTACAAGTAGATGTTCCTGAACTGGAGCAAAAGCATCGGTCAACTTCTCGCCCTAAGGTAAGATATAGCGACGATGGTAGGAAGTTTTTTGGATGCAATTATATGCGTTGTCGTCATTATGTTATTAATGAAGGGGTAAGGATTATCTGTGATAAGGCTTTTTACGGATGGGATAATCTCGAGAGCATTGAAATACCTTCAAGCGTGGAAGTTATCGGAGATTTTGAATTTTGGAGATGTAGAGTCTTGGATAAGGTTATTATTCCAGAATCGGTGACTACTTTGATAGGAAATCCGTTTCATGGTTGGAATGGTAAGTTGGAATGTTTATCACCCAACTTCATTTATGAGGATGATGTCTTATTCAATAAGGATAAAAGCGAAATTATCTCCTTCAGGAATCAGGAAATGGATTCTTATATTATTCCTGAAAGTGTTACTCATATAAGGAAATACGCTTTCTATGGTGCTAAACATTTGGCCAAGCTCTTTATTCCTGATAGTGTAGTAACCATTGGCACCCATGCCTTCTGTGGTTGTGAATCATTGACGCATCTCGTTATTCCTTCAAGTGTAAAGAGTATTGGGGATGGGGCATTTTATGGTTGTTCTTCCTTGGATAGTATCTTCATTCCTAATGGTTTGATTAATATAGGAAAATATGCTTTTGATCGGTGTCATTTTCCTCAAAAAATAAGAGAGCAATTAACTGCTCGTTTTGGTAAAATTATTTTGGGATAGAATAGATATGTAAGATAAAGTTATCATATCTTGATTGCTCGGCTTTTTTTTAAACGGCTGAGAATCATGGTAAAAAGAATTATATTACAAGCTTAGAATTATGAAAAAGAGTTTATTTATGTTGTTTTTGGCGTGCGTGGCAGGTGTGCCTTCTCATGCTCAGAAGGTTTCAGATGGAAAGTTGGAAAGTAGATACAATATAACTGTTCCTCATGAGTTTCTTTATGGCAATGAACCGGTTTTGTTGTTACAGACTGGTTCTGAATTGCGTACGGTTAATGTTTACGATGAAAATATTGACCTGGTGAAGTCTATAGACCTGAAAGATCTGAATTTCAATTACCAACTGGTTTATAAAATAGAGGAAAGGGAAGCAAAGGATGCTACTTTGGTAGATTCTGATCCTGTTCGCGAATATTCTTCGTATGAGGCGTTTGTCCAATCAGAGATGAATGTTAATCCTACTTTTACAGAAAAGTGTTTGAAAATTGAAAAATTAGAGAATGGTGATAGAAAGATAACATTCGATTACTCAAAGTATAATGAACCAGAAATTGAAAGCCGATATTTTCATTATGAATTTTTCGGTGAGAAATATCCTCTTGTCTATCTTATAGAACATGAAGGTAAGGTGACTTTGTATTATAATCGTTATGAAATCAATATGACTGATTGGGTTGATAAAGGGGAAGAGATTGAAAATCTTGATTACAGTTTACATCCAATATCTCTTTATAACTTCAATCTTAATACCAATATACAAGATAGCAGAACTATCTTTAATCTAAGTCAGACATTATTCAATGATGACGATAAATTTGAGTATATTGTACCGAAAGTGAAGTTAACTTCTGAAAATAATTCATCTAATCTAGGTACAACAGGTCCTGTTACTGGTACGGAGGGAGGTCAAATAGAGACTAGTAGAAAGACTTTGATTAGCAAGGATTCTAATGTAGCCGTTGTTGGATTTCAGGTAGTTTCGGAGACAGGAAGTATTTTGCAGGATGTTGAATTTGATACTTTTACAGGTAATATTTCCATCATGGATGGAGCTGTAATTACCATCGGTAAGAATACTTATTTGGCTTTCTGTGCTAATGATGCAGAAAATCATTCAAAAACAGTTTTTTACAAGATTGACCGTCTAGCTTCTGCTGTGACGAAGGTTGAGAGTGTCAGCGGGTCTTTGAAAATATTTCCTACTCTCGTAGACAAGGGGAATGTCATTCATGTAGATTTTAGTAAGGCTGCTAAGAATGAATCTGAAATATCTGTGTTCTCTTCATCAGGTGCCAAAATAAAATCCATGAAGATTCCTGCTGGTCAGAACGCAGCACAGTTTGTCTTGGATGCTCCTGCTGGTATGTACATTGTTAACAAGACCTCACTGATGGGAACTCCTGAATCAAGAAAAATAATCATAAAATAACAGCTATGTATCGTATGAATAAAGATCTGCCTTATGAGCAGCAGATGAAGGTCTTGCTTCACTATTACGATAAGGTGGTGGAGGAGAATGAAGCTCTGAGAGCCCGCATCAAGGAGCTGGAAGAGGAAAAGGTTAAATATGGTGATCCGAAAGAGTTGCATGACCAGTTGAAGGCTTTGCCTCCTAGCGTAAAACAGCTGCGTCATGTGGCTGATGAAAGAAAAGCCAGACTCAATTGGGTGGAGAAGGAACTGACCAAGCATCTTCGTAAGAAGGGAGTGAAGATTCCTCCATTGATGACGGTGACGCAGGCTGTCAAGATGATTATAGAAGAATAGAATGCCAAGAGAGAAATTGAGTAGCCCATGCTGCTTGGTTTCTCTCTTCTTACAGATGTGCAAAGTATGTCTTTTTGTGAGAAATGAATTTCATGTTGACTTATATTGCAAATAATTCTCCAAAATGAGTGTAATTTCCGGATTTTATTAGTACTTTTGCGGCTATTCAGAATTTAGCTTGTTTTCTAACTGCAGCACTAAAGTGAGTGAAAGTTCTGAAATGAAAATCCTGAGCCGCTTTTTGTAACTTGGGGGTCTATAGATTATGGATAAGTGCTGCGTAAGTTGGGTGTGCAAATCTTATAAAGTGTGATGAACTCAGAAGAACAAATTCTTTATGAACAACTGAAGGCTGGTAATGAGAGTGCATATGGCATTCTTTACAGGAACCATTATGCCATATTGTGTCATTTTGCCAATTTCTATCTACATGATAGATTTTCTGCAGAATCTGTTGTGGAAGATGTTATCTACCACTTATGGGAAAATCGTGAAAGTTTGAATATCACCAAATCCATCAGAAGCTATTTAGTAATGGCTGTAAGGAACAAGTGGATACCAGAGGTAGGCTATACTACCCCAGAACCTGACAGATGGCAGAAAGCTGCCAAGGCTGCAACAGAAGCACTGGATGCTGCACAGACTGCCGGATATGAGCTTTATAACCTGAATGGTGATCCTTCCAAGAATTATCAGTTGATATTCATGGACAACACAGCTGCCAACAAGGAAACACTGTTTGCCCGCATGGGTACCAGCAGTGCTGATGGTGAAAGCATCTCCAGCTGCGATCAGTACAACAATCCTAACGGCTATGGTGGATGGGGAGGCAACTGTCCTTTGCAGGAACTTGTGGATGCCTATGAAGTGGTAAAGGATGGCGTTGCCAGCAAGTTTGACTGGAACAATCCGGAAGAAAAGGCAAATCCCTATGCCAACCGTGATCCTAGATTCTATGCCACCATCTTATATGATGGAGCCAAGTGGATGACCAGAAATGTGGAAACCTACTTCGATGTTGACAATAATGGTACTATCATAGGTGGTGGAAAAGACACCAAATTTGGCAATGACAGTTGGAATGCTTCACCAACGGGCTACAATATGAAGAAGTTTATGGATGAGGGATATGCCTTGAACTCATGGAACTTCTGTGCCCGAAACTGGATCCACCTCCGTATGGCAGAGTTATATCTCAACAAGGCAGAAGCGCTGTATCACATAGGTGACGAAGAAGGTGCTAGAGAAGCATTGAAGCCAGTAAGACAGCGTGCAGGAATGCCTGCTGTCACAGCTACAGGTGCCGATCTGCTGGGGGCTATCAAGAATGAGCGTCGCATAGAATTCGCTTTTGAGGAGCATCGTTACTTTGATGTACGTCGCTGGAAGGAAGCTCCTAAATACTTCGGTTCTACCGTTCATGCCATCACTATCAAGAAATATCCTGATGGAAAGAAGACATATGAGGTGGATAAGTTGAGAAGTGATGTGGGTGGTGACCGTAAATGGGATGACAAGATGTACTGGTTGCCTATCCCGAAGTCTGAGATGGATAAGAATCCAAATCTCGTACAGAATCCTGGATATAACAAGTAAATATGTATCAGTATGAAGAAAACAGTCATAACTTTAGTTAGTTTGTTTATGGTTTTGGTTAATAGCGTCTGTGCCCAGGAGAAGCAAAGCTTCCGCGAGTGGGCACAGACCCCACCTATGGGTTGGAATAGTTGGGATTGCTATGGACCTACAGTTACAGAGAAAGAGACAAGGGCCAATGCCGATTTCATGGCAGAGAACCTGAAGCAGCATGGATGGGAATATGTCGTGGTGGATATCCGCTGGTTTATTGCCAACGACAAGGCTGGAGGATACAATGAGAGCAATCCAGTTTATGTCATCGATAATTATGGTAGATATCAGCCTGCCGAGAACCGTTTCCCATCTTCTTCCAATGGAAAAGGATTCAAGGCACTGGCAGACTATGTGCATGGCAAGGGCTTAAAGTTCGGTATCCATATCATGCGCGGTATTCCTAAGGTGGCTGTGATGCGTCATCTCCCGATTAAGGGAACGAACGGCATTACTGCTGACCAGATTTACAGTGAGGAAGGTAGATGCAAGTGGTTGAAGGACAATTATACAGTGGATGCTTCCAAGCCTGGAGCACAGGAATACTACAACTCCATCTTTGAGATGTATGCAGAGTGGGGAGTGGATTTCATCAAGATTGACGACCTGTCTGCACCAGACTATCATCAGTCTGAAATCGATATGATCAGAAAGGCTATCGACAGAACAGGCAGGCCTATCGTGCTCAGCACCTCTCCGGGTGAGACTCCTGTGGCTGCAGCCAAGCATGTGGACAGCCATGCCAACATGTGGAGAATGGTAAACGATGTATGGGATGTATGGAAGGACTTCACACATCTTGTAAAGGTTGCCCATGACTGGTATCCATATATCGGTGAAGGTACCTGGCCTGACTGTGACATGATTCCGCTCGGTCATATTGCCATTCGTGGTGAAAGAGGAGAAGACAGAATGACTCGTCTTACCAAAGATGAGCAATATTCACTGATGACATTCTTCAGTATTTTCCGCTCACCTTTGATGTATGGTGGTGATTTGCCTTCTATTGATCCTTTCACATTGTCATTGCTTACCAACAAGGGAGTATTGAAGATGCACAGGGATGGTACAAACGTCAAGGAATTGTTCAATAATGAGCAAAAGCTTGCCGTTACTTCAAAGGACAAAAACAGTGGTGCAACCTATCTGGCAATCTTCAATCTTTCTGATAAGGCACAAAAGATCCAGGTTCCATTGAGCACTATGGGTATCAAGGCTACCAAGCGTGCAACCTTGCTATGGTCTAACAAGCAGGTAGGAAAGATAAAGGGAAAAGTTAGTGTAACTCTCAATCCTCATGCATGTACATTATACAAGCTTGATTAAGGTTGAAAATTTCAAAAATAATTTAGTATTATAATACATGCCTAAACAATAGCCTGTTGTTCAGGCATGCTCGTAGAATAAACTCTAACGAATATGAAGAAATTCTTTATTTTAATTCTCGCATCCATATTCATGGAAACTCCATTGCATGCACAAAAGTATTCTCTGCAATCTCCTGATGGACATATTGCCTTGACGATCTCAAACCAAGAGCAGTTAACCTATTCGGTGCAGCTGGATGGGAAAACACTTATCGCGCCATCTCCTATGGGATTTCAGTTGAAAGACGAAAAAGAAATGAAAGGCAACTTTATCGTAGGAAATGATGCTAAAGTTAAGAGTGGCATAGAGGCCTGGACACCTGTTGTACGAAATAAGCATGCAGAATGCAAAGTTCCTTACCAAGAGCTCACATTGAATCTGAAGGAAAAAGATGACCAATATCGGCGCATGGTTGTTGTATTCCGTGTAATGAATGATGGCGTAGCTTTCCGCTACACTCTTTATGGTATCTCCAGATTGGGTAATCGGCAAATCACGAAAGAACTAACAGGATATTCTCTGCCAGAGTCTTCAATTCTCTGGATACCTGATTTTGCCTATGAGAACCAAGGCAAAAGTTACAAGTCCTCCCAGGAAGGTATATTTGTAAAGACTCCTGTAAAGAGCATTAAAACAGATATTCATGCGGGCTTACCTGGTTTGATAAAAGTAGATGAGAATAACTGGATGGCTATCACCGAGGCCAATCTAGACAATTATCCAGCATTCTATCTGGGCAGAAGTAAGGAAGCCAAGGAAGGATACCAGATGTTGGACACCAAACTGACACCAATTTGGGGCGAGGACGAAAATGGTGTTAAGGCTAGATTTGATGAAGCTGCCAACTCATCATGGCGTGTTATCATGATAGGGCATAATCCAGGTAAGTTTATTGAGAGTGAGATTATTCGTTCGCTAAATCCTGACTGTGCCCTCAAAAACACAGAGTGGATCAAACCGGGAATGGCGGCTTGGGATCATTGGTGGAGCGGAGAAGTCAAGATGGAACAAAACGTCATCAAGCAATATATTGATCTTGCAGCCAAAGAAAAATGGCCATATATGCTTATTGACTGGACCTGGTATGGAGAATTCAATAATCCCAAAGCTGATATAACCAAAGTTGCACCTCAACTCAACATGCCGGAAATCATCCAATATGCCAATTCTAAAAATGTTGATATATGGTTATGGCTGAGATGCGAAGACGCCAACAATAACGATCAGTATAAGCAGGCATTTCCTCTCTATCACAAATGGGGTATAAAAGGTGTAAAAATAGATTTCATGGACCGTGATGATCAGAATATGGTAAACTGGTATCGCCGAATTATTAAGGCAACTGCTGAGAATGAGCTGATGCTTGACCTGCATGGAGCCTACAAGCCAGACGGCATTGAACGAACTTATCCGCACATGCTAACCAGAGAAGGAGTTATGGGTGGCGAATACTATAAATTCTCTGACAAGATGACTCCGGAACACAATGTAACGCTGGCTTATACCCGCTTGTTGGCTGGACAGATGGACTATACTCCTGGTGGTTTTCTCAATGTAACCCAAAAACAGTTCAAACAGCAATCTCCGACACTTGTTTCAAACACCCGTGCTGCAGAACTCGCAAAATTCGTAGTATATGAAAGTCCGTTTATGTGTTTCTGTGAGCATCCAGACAATGTATATGGTCAAGTGGGAGAGGACTTTTTGCAGAAAGTTCCAACCACATGGGACAATATCAAATTCTTAGGAGGAACACCTGACACTTATATTGCTTTAGCCAAAAAGACCGGTGAACAGTGGTATGTGGGCATCATTAACAACAGTCAACAGCGCACCATCAACTTGGACTTGGGTTTCTTGCCAAAGGGCAATTATCGATTAGAATTCTGGAAAGATGGAAAGAAAGCTAATTCTGTGGCAACGGATTGTGAACATAAGAAAACAAAGATTTCTTCCACTAAGCCGTTGAACGTTAAATTAGCAAATGCTGGAGGTTATGTTTGTGTAATCAGTAGATTGTGATTCTTTCCAGAGCTTGTCTCTTCTTATGACTTTGTACGTTCAAGAGGGTGTGCCATTCACCAATGATACACCCTCTTTTATATTATATTTCTGTTACTGCGAGAATGTTGGAACGATTACCCCAAGTAATCAGATTGCAGGAAAATAATAAATTAAGCATGAATAATTTGTTTTTAAAACAAAGTTTTTTCTTTGCCATATAAAAAACTATATTGTAATTCCAAATGATTATGAAGAGGTGTAGTTTTGAGATAGAAACGTTTTTCAGAGTACCTTTTGATTATGAAAATGAATACGAAAGCATGATGCTGGAATTAACAGATGAATAGTTTGACCGTTATTGTGATGCTTTTTGTAGATGGGAAACAACTGAAGTATGGATGAATAGGGATGATGTAGATAGGGAAGGTAACAACAAACTAAAAGCGTAAACCTGATTTTACTTAGGCTTACGCTTTTAATCATTATCATTATCTTTATCTTCTGCTTTTCCTAAGAGATTGTGTTGTCCAATTAGGGTTGAAATCTCCGCTGACAATTCTTAAACCGATACCATACCTTAGGTTGATGTCATCACATTTTGGAATCTGGAGCTATATTACAACCTCGTTATTGAAAGTTAGCTTCCTGCTTGATTTTTTAACAGGCTGGAGGGGGTATTTATAACCTTCTCTGTTCGGGTAATCTTAGATGCTATTTTGTGAAAGATTTTGGTTATATCACTTCTTTTGATGAAAAACATTGCAGAATATTTGGCAAACACCAATTTTTTGTTTAACTTTGCCCTGTAATCATGATGATGGCAGCAGTGCACATCTCACTGTTGCTTAATGTTGCATTTTAGCCCTCGACATCACGGTAAAGCCATAACTAATGAAGACAATTAATAATTTACCTATGAGAAGAATCCTATTTCTTTCTGCCTGCACATTATTGTTGGCAGCATGTTCTCAGTCTCCTAAGCAGAAGGCTGAAGCTTTGATCAAGGAAAATCTGCAAAGCACATTATACCATCCTGATACTTATGCTCCTTCAAGTACTCAACTGGACAGTGCATTTGCACCATACGATGATCCTTCTTTTTATGAAATGACGCTTAAGGTTGCGAAGCTGGGTATCTTGGTTTCTGAGTGTGAAGAAGAAGCCAGTCGGTTAAGAACGAGTATGTCTATTTGGCAAGGACCTTATCAGTCAGCTTTTGGTCGTCAGAATTACAAGGAATATAAGGCTAAGTATGATGCAGTTGTTGCCAAGAAGGCTAAAGCAGAGAACGAAGCCGAGAAATTAGGGAAGGAATTGAGAACTTCGAAAGATCAGAATGTGACTTTCATTGGGTTTAAGGCCATTCATACATACAGAGCGGAAAATAATGCCGGACAAACCGTGGGTGGCAATATGCTTTATATCTTTGATAAAGATATGAAACAGATTATTGCAGCCTATGATATGGATAGTCAGGAGTTTCAAGCAGTTAATTATATCTATAAAGGAATGCGTGGTGAGACATCAATGGCTGATGAAGTTTCCTTAGATAAATAATGTGTTTATAGACGGTAGTATTTTATTGGTTTTGACGTATTATTTACAGTGTTCTTATAGGGTATGAATGGTGCTATTTTAGGAGATTTGGCAGCCTGGACTTGGGAACAGGACAAGGAGGCCTTTTTCAGAAAGTTGGTATCGTCAGAGGCTTCTTCTTCATGGATGGTAGAGGAGTTGCTTCTGACGGCTGATACTCTTGTTTTGGAGAGAGGTAGTGACATCAAGGTTCATGAATGTTTGGGTAAACGCCAATCTCCTGTAGCTACCGTGATGCGTGCCATAGCGATTGGCTGGCTTTTTGGCACTGAAGCTGAGACTGCTTCTGCATTTCAGGAGAATGGTTTTGCTTCTGACAAGGAAGATTGGTATGCTGGGGCGTTCATGTGGAAGCTTATCTTTGCTCTTCGTCATGGTGCCTCTAAGGAGGAAGCCTTGATGGTGGAGAATGTTTCTTCGTTCAAGGGGTTCGTTGAAGATGTTTCGTGGAAAGAGCGTAGTTCCATCCTGGGTGTTCTGATTCGGGCGTGGGACGCTTTTTACAGTGCCTATGATTTTGGCAGTGCTTTACATCGTGCCATGGAGTTGCCGGGTGACAGACATTTGAATGGTATTCTGGTAGGTGCTTTGGCCGATGCCATGTATGGCTGTGACAGGTATATGGTGAAGGCTAAGTATGGAAAAGGGTATAGTTTGACAGGTCTTGTGAATGTTCCTTCTAGATTTCAGGCATTATACAGGGCAGGTAGGACATTCTTTGCCAAGAACTGTGCTATGACGAATGTTGAACGACATGTTTGGAAGGATGTTGCTAATCCTTATGTGGACAAGATCATTTCCAGGGAGCTGCGCAGGCGAATCTTAAAGGCGTTTCAGCCCACTTTTGATGATAGGTATGGGTTTTATCTGGATGATGGATACATATATGTATATAGAAATTGTCGGGTGTTGAACCGTTTCAAACTTTCTTCCATGTCTGATGGAACCTTTAGAATAGTGGAGTTACAGGTTTCAGAAGAGGCTGGTTATCAGTTAGGGGCAATTCAAGAAGCACTATATTCAGTAGAGTATCGTTGGAATTGTGTTAGTGATGATTATGTCATTGACAGATTGCCTGGTTCAGACAGTCTTCTGCAGCCCTTCTTTGGTGTGAGCCGCTTAAGAATGGGGCTCGATGGAAGGGGAGTTACCACATTGGTAACCTTCATGGGATGTCAGCTCAGCTGTAAGTATTGTCTGAATGAACGGTGTCATGGGAAGGTATATGAAGATGATGGAGCCACGCCATGTAAGGGTATCCTTATGTTGACTCCTCAGCAGCTTTATGATATAGTGAAGAAAGACAATATATATTTTCAGGCCACTGGTGGTGGGGTCTGTTTTGGTGGAGGGGAACCGCTGGAACATCCGGAGTTCATCATGGAGTTCAGAAAGCTTTGTGGAACGAGGTGGAAGATAACAGTGGAGACAGCCTTGGCCTGTCATCCTCATAACATTGAGTTGCTTGCACCTATAGTGGACCATTGGATAGTAGACATCAAGGATATGAATCCTCGAATCAGGGAGAAATATACAGGGAGGGTAGGTGATTCAGCTCATCAACTCTGCTATTTGAAGCAGTATGGGATTGTTGACAATGTGACCATCAGGGTTCCCCACATTCCTAGCTTCAATACGGATGAAGATGTTAAACGTAGTATTGAGCAAGTTAAGATCTTGGGATTTATGGATATCCAGGAGTTTGAGTATTTAGTGTTAAATAGAAAATAATAACTTAACGTGATATATGAAGAAAGGGAAGGACAAGTGCGAGATTCTCAAGATGATCCGCAAATACGTGGCTAAGAAATATGGGCTTGACTATGAGCCTTCTGAGTGTACTCATGAGGGCAGCTGCATGGGTAGTTGTCTCAAGTGTGATGAGGAGCTTTATGCTCTTCAGAAGCAGCTTGAAAAGAAGGGTATTGACTCCATTGCTTCTGACAAGACTCTTCAGAAACTGGTTGAGGAGTTTGCCGATAAGAGTATAGAGGAGGTACATGATAGTGGGATTGTTGGGATGATGAAAGAATTTAATATGCCAGATGATCCTTCACCTATTGAGTCCCCAAATGGCAGAGTGTTTTTGGAGTGTAGGGTTGCAGGTACGTCTTATCACCATGTAGATGACATGCTTGACACGATCTTTGTGGGTAGGAAGGTACATTTGATGAGAGATCGTGATAACAAGCATGATGAGAATGCCGTGGCCGTTTCTTTAAATGATCCTTCTCTTCTTGAACCTGAGGTCTTGGACTTTTCTGATATATTAGGCTATGTTCCTAGGGAAGACAATGCAGCCTTGGCTAGCATGATGGATATGGGATGGGAAAGGGCATTTGATGCTTATATTTCTAAGATTAATCCCAAGAGTGAATACGAGAAGCTGCGTATCACCATCACCATCAAATCCAAGGAAGACACGCTTAGGGAAGAAAAAGAAGAAAGTAAGGGACTTTTTAGAGCGATGAGCCTGAGCCCTGGTCAATGGGGAGCTTTGGAAATGGATCTCTATGAGGAGGGCATGGCTTATTATCGATGGTGCTGTTTACCGACTTTTGATCATGATTTGCCAGAAAAAGGAGAGCGTATCCTATTCTTTAGTCAAGAGGATGATGGCAGCTATAGGCTATATTTGATGATGGTATTAGCTGTGGATGAAGAATGCTATCCGTTTGTAAAAGGGAAGCATGAAATCATCTTGAAAGATGACTGTTGCCCTTTTGTTCTTACCAATATCAAGGGACCGGTTTCCGTGAGTGAAGAGGTGATGGATGAAATCTTGAAAGGTAAGACAGAAACCTTCGGTGGGGGGCCGGAGCAGAGGTTAGCGAAGGCTGCCACATTGAGAATAAAAGAAATATTGGGTATTGACGATTGATTGATAGTTGAGATTTATGGCGTTAAGGGGGAGAGGAGTTTGGTTCTCTCCCCCTTTTGGTCTTTATACAGATCATCTCCGATTTGCTCTTAGTTTATACATCCCAGCAGGGACACCAGATAGGCGTTCCAGTTGATGGCAATTTCGTTTGAGGCATAGCTGCCGATGTTATCCTGGTAGGATTCATCTGGAACAAACTGTTATGACTTTTCCATGATTTTGTGTTGGTTAGTTTGTTTTTTTCTTAATGTGGTTAAACAAAAATTAAATTGTTCCCTGCTGTGAGGGAGTTATCTTGCTGTGAGATATTAATCTTTAGAAGAAAGGACTTGTTTTCATGTATGTTTGGAAGCAAACATGTTTGCATGTTTGTTTTCAAATAAACCTTTTTACGAAAATGATATTGAGAAAGGACGTCCAGAAAGTTGATTGATAGATGATTAGGAACAAAAAAGGCAGGTGAGAGTAATGTTATCTCAACCTGCCTTTGCACATAATATTCACGTTTTATCTGTTGATATAGTATTTATCTTTTCATGCTGCCAAAGCTTCTCGAATAGGTGTTGGCTGACTTTGTTCTATTCAACTTCCCATCATTTTTATGGTATGCCGTATAGTTTGGCTGTTGTGGTCTTACTACGATTTCAGGACGTCTTCCACTAAGAACAGTGGTCGCAATATTTTTGTTGCCTCTATTGCCCCCAAAAGTATGACCTGCATTTGGGTATCTTGCATAGATGTTATGTACGTATGCTCCCTTTTTCCAGCTGATTGGCTGGTAGAAATAGCTTGCTTTCTTGTAGAGTTTCCATTGAGCAGAGCTGAGAATACCCTTAAGTCGGGAGTTGCGCTGGTTCCAATTTTGTGAGTGGATATCGCGGTGGCTATTGATGCTGCTCAGATAGTTGAGGTTCATCTGGTAAGCCTTCTCTTTTTGCCAGTTATTCAAGCTCAATTCTTCTGCCATCTTGTCTGTGAGGATGCGTGCCTCCTTGATGGTGTTATCGATTCTTTGTGCAGAAACGGTCATACTCATGACGGCCGCCATTACCATTGTCATTATCAATCTTTTCATAACTCATGTTCTTTAAAGGGTTACTATTCAAATTACTTCTACTGTATCATCGGGACATCTTCTGTCTCTTGATTACGGTTGCAAAGATACGGCGATTTAGTGGGATGGCAAAGGGAGATGCTCTAAATGGAGGGTGGATTTTCCCTACAATAGCATGGGGAAATCCACCTTATCTTACTCCAAAGAGGTTAATTGACAGTTTGTCCTTTTCCGTTGATGACTATATAGTTGCCTGCGTTTTCCGCCTTGTATAGGTCAAAGCCGATGCCAGTGATATTGTCATATAAAGGTTTTGTGAGTGGCTTGCCCTCTGGTGACATCAATCCCACTTTCTCTGAGTCCTTGTCCATCCAAGAACCGGTCTTGTAGTAGAGGCAGCGGCATGGTTCCAGGATTTCTTCTCCATTTTTGTCAATTTTCCCAGATGGGTAAGATACCGTGTTGATTTCACTGCAAACAAAGTTGTTCCCTACCGTGAGGTCGAAGTTCAGCCGTTTCATGGTGTAGTCTTCATATTCTACCACGAAGCCTTGGCTGTCAATATTTACGTGACGGTAGCGGATGGGTAGAATCATTTTTTGTGTGTAGGCATCATAAACACCGAGTCTTTTGTTTTTCTTCACTATCCATAGTTTCCCCTTATAGTTTCTCACGTCTTCATATTCTGGCTTCAGCAGCCACTTGCCTTGCTTGTTGATGATGCCATACTTGTAATTATCCACGGTCACGATGCAAAAGCCATCATGGAAGACATATCCGTCTGCATTCTCATCGAAGACAAAGTTTGCCTTGATGACCTTCTGGTTTTTGTGGTTGATAAAGAAGAGCGTGTCGTTTTCCTCTACGCAAGCCAGGCCTTCACTGAATATCCATGCCCTTTTGTATTGAGGCTTAATGACGACTTTTCCTGTAAACTTGTTGAAATAACCTCTTTTTCCTTTGCTGGCGAAGCACACCATACTGTCGCCATCCACACTCTTGTAGATCCAGTCCACGTTTCGTATTGTTTCCCCGGTCTTGAAGTTCTCCACCTTTCCTGCAGATTGGCTATAACTAACATTTCTGCTCACGTATTGCCAGTCGTAGTAGTCGTACTTTGGCTTCATGACGTGTTCTGAGTAGAGAGCCCATAGGAGTGCTCCCGTCATAATCATCATTAGGATGGTCACACATCCTGTGAATACTCTCTTGACGAAGAGACCATAAAGACTCTGGTCCTTGTAGCCACAGAGGTTGCAAAACCAACAGATTGACTGCCAGATTCCAGCGCCAAGTGTGGTAAAGAATTGTTTAAATGTTACTTTTTCCATAATGATTGATGTTTATTTGATTTCATATTTTTTTTGTTTAATCTTGCATTTCTGCTCCCTGAGTATTTTCAATACGGCATCCACGTTGTTCATGGGCTGGTAAGGGATGACTATTTCGGGACATGAACTGATGATGCAATAGGCAACCTCTGCCTTCTCATTCGGTTCTGCGCCGAAGCCATCCTCGTCTTCGAACCATCTACCTTCAGGGTAAATAGTCCATGCCAAGGCAGAGAAGCCGTCCCTCATGGGAGAGACTCTCTCCAGCCAGAAATCCACATGTTTGGAATCCACTTTATATCCATGTTCCAAATGCTCATGGATGCTCTCAAAATCGATAGCCTTGTCTTCCACCAAGAGATTTCCTTTGTTGTCAGAGATCTTAAGGAGCTTTCCAGTCTTCATGTTGACGATGACATAGGCATTTCCTTTTCTGAATTCTGCAATATCTTCCCCGATGTGGTAGCCTTTGCCATATTCTTTGAGAAGCGGGAAGTTAATGGCCTCCACGTTTCCTTCTTTGGAAACCAGGAAATGCTCTCTCATGTCACAGCAAGGTTCTTCGTCCTCTATGACGATAGAGTTAATGGACTTTGCGCATTTCTTTATCATTTTCTTCAGTTTTATGAGTATATCCATGATAGAATGACTTTTTGTTTAACATTTTTTGCTAGTCTTCTTGGCAGATATAGCCGACTAGCGGTTGTGTAATTCCTTTAAGATGTGAAATCTTTGTGCATTGTCTATGGCCTTGAAGCATGGCAAATATCACATATAATTCTTTACCCTTTGCAAATATTCCACAGAAGCTGACGGCATTTTCTCCATCTCCTTTCTCTTTGTTTCCTTGCTTGAGAGGTGTATTGGTAGCATATCCGATTAGTTTTGTCAAACGAACAGACATTTTTTGTATCGAAATGCTCCAATTTTGATTGGTAAGGATGGAGTTGATGAGGGACACTCCTTCGCAATTTTCTACCATATTCGGAAAAATAGGACCTTGGGTTCTGTAGAGTATGGGATTCACCGTACTATATTTCAGAGCCAGCAAGCTATACATCCTAACGATTTGTAGGGGAGTTATTTCCAATCCATGCCCATTGGATATGTCGAATAGGGTAATTCCTTTGGGCAATTTCTCGCTTTTTCCTTTTATGCACACCTCGTTATTCAAATTTTCGTCTTTTATCACTAGGGGTTGGTCATAGCCATATCCTTTGAGTATGCTAAGCAATTTTTCGCTATCATTACCAAACGCCTTTTTCGCAGCATGGTAAATAGCAAAGGGGTTATGGTATTTGAGCCCTTTACCGTAGGTTGTGGTTCCATCCCTGCCGGTGTTGGTACTGTCTTTTAGACTTACTTTCCCAGTGTTGATGGCTGCCAACATGGTAAAAGGTTGTATCAACTCACAATCATAGGAGATTTCCCAGGGATTCTTGTAGGTTTCTCCTGAAGGAACGCTTCCTATGCCTATCATTGACATCACTCGTATGAAACCTGTACTTGCATCCATCACGATAACTTGTGCCTGTTGACTCTTGCTTTCTTCAAGCGTCTTCTTCATCAATTCTTCGGCTTTCTCTTGCCATTTGGGACATATCGTCAATTTGGGGGCTATCCATTCGTGATGGTAGTAATCATAGTAAGCTTCCTGACCGTTCTTTATAACCTTGACGTATGGCTTGTAGTCCGTATCAAGTGGTATGATTTTCTCATAGATGGCAGGCAAAATCATGCCGTATCTATCCCTAAGTCCCATTCCATGCGGAGATTTTACATACATCATACCTGAGCTATAGGCGGAGCTGTTCATACGATAGAGTCTCTTTGCCTGGATGCACGAAAAGGGATTATAGCCCATAGTTAGGAAAGTAATGGCACATCCCATGACTACCATGCTTACTACATATTTAAGTTGGTGTGCTCTATGGCACATGCTTCCCCAGCCGCATAAGTGGCATAAGATTCCAGCTAGAAGAAATAGTACTCTGGTCTCATGGGTCTCGTATTGAGCCATCCACAGGAGCAGGCTTCCTGCTAGCATTATGATAATCTCTAACAGCTTGCCCTTTACGTGTGCCATATATTTGCACCAGAGAAGATTGCTTGCTATTGGTAGGATCAACACTCCCATAAAGGAAAGTAGATAGTTCAAATCATACCCCATGATAGACGCTAGCAGGAATACGAGGGTAAGGGATATAGTAATTTTTCCTTCCTTGCTATACCAAAGAATTTTGCAGCTCCAGTCTGGCTTCAGCTCTCTGATGGGTAAAGAGTCTCCTCCAAGGATTTTTCTTAGGGAGATATCTTGGCTTGGCTTAGGGATAAATCGTTTTTTAATTTCTTTGAAGATGGTTTCTCCTATGAGCATGCTTACAGGAATCCCCCAAATCCAGAAAACTATGGTATTTTTCAGTAGGGAACCATATTCTTTTCCCATCTTGCTTATTAGCTGATAATCAATATCACCATACCCAAGGCCTTGCCAAAGCAACATGGGGGCTTTGATGAGCTTTTCAGAGGCGTAGTCGATCCAAGTCATATTTCCAATCATGGGCAAGCTAACTACCAGAAACATGAGAAGGGTGGATAGGTAGGAGCATCCCCATAGTTTTCTTAAACCGATGGTCATCCTTAGCAATAAGGGATAGATGCAGACGATGAGATGAATAATGGGGTAGGTCGCCATCCGACTGTAGTGGATGGCGAGAATCAATACAGCTGCCACCACAGTCAAGTCGGTGACATAAAGACATTTCTTCATCATGGTTTCTTAATTTTCAAGTTCTGCACATTTCCGTCTGTAAAGGGTCTTCACAATGCTCATCACCTCCATGCTACACACAATGTTCTGTTTGAGGGAATCTTCATCCGTGTAGATGAAGTCGCAAGAGGCACTGACACTCTCATGGTTCTTCTCCACATATACTTTTAGGAGCTTCATGTCCCTTGTCATTATGTTGCAGGTAGCAAGAGCAAGGATTTCCTTGCCCTCCTTAATGCCAGTAAACTGGGGTAGGACGATATTGACGTAACATTCCTCCTCTTCATCCGGCATAAAGAAGTAAAATTCTTTCATTTCCATACACAATCTGATATCTTGGTCAGAGTCAAGCTCTGGCTCGTAGCCCATGTCCTTGAGCACCTTCATGACTAATTGCTTATTCTTTTCCATATCTTGCTAATGTTTGAGATGAGTGAATTATGTTCCGTATCGTTTTCTGCCAATGCATTTTCATCTTCGTTTGGAGATGGCAACTCATTTGTTTCCTCTGTCAGTGCTGCATCTTGATGACCGTCTCTCTCATTTGACTCTTCCATGTCAGGATAGCCTTTTTCCAGAAGACCTCTTGTGTAGTTGATGCCAAAGTCGAGGTAGGAAATCATAGTGCCTACGATATCTCTTAAGGATTTTTCGCAGCCTTCGACGTTGTATTCATAAGCAATCCAGAGACGTTCCTCCTTGACATATGCCTTGACATAATTAAGTTCGTAGCTTAGTTTGTTGGCTAGATGACAAAGGTCAAAGGTTTCCTTTGCCTCATGAAGGTCACACACGCCTGGGATGCAGATATTGAGAAAATCCTCACCCATGATATTGGGCGCATATAGGTAGTGAGTGCCTTCATATTGGAATATGTAACCAAAGTCTTCCACTTCCTCCAACTTGAATCCTAGCTCCTTGAGAGCTTTCAATACTTTTTCTTTCATACGTATTTTCTTTTTAATTGTAATTCTCCGTTAATGAAATCCTATGCTTCTTGGATGGTGTCCCTCCTGTCCTCTAGATAGTTCAATTCTTATTCGGTCAAACTCCCTGATATCCTTACTGCTGACGGATGGACTTCTTTTGGAGATGACATTCAGAAGCTCTTCTTGAGTAATGGTCTTGAAGGCTTTTCCCTTGTTCTTGATGCTCGCATTGAACATGTTCCTTGATGCTACTTGGACGATATAGCCAATGTCGCTGCAGTTGAATCCCTTTGTCTTTTCAGCCAGTAGGGAGTAATTGATATCCTTTTCGATAGGCAGTTTGCCTAACGACAGTTTGAAGAGACTTTCCCTTGCCTTGGTGTCTGGCATGTCAACGTAGATGAGTTCGTCTATTCTACCAGTTCGCAAGACGGCCTTGTCAATTCGCTCGGGATGGTTGGTGGCGGCTATCACGTAGATGTCTTTATCGGCTGCGTTGTTGAGCATGCAGAGGAACTCGTTAACCTCTCCGTTCTGATTGTTGTCATCATTATTGCTCCTTTGCGGGACCATGCAGTCAAACTCATCGAAGAAAAGCAGGGTGGGAGCCTTCTCCTCGGCTTCCCGGAAAAGCTCACCAATCTTGGCTTGTGTTCCGTGTATATAGGAGGAGGCAAGGTCGTCGGGTACCACTTTCATAAAGTGGATACCGATTTCCTCGGCCACCTTTTCCGCGAAAAAGGTCTTTCCCACACCTGCGGGCCCATAGAAAAGCAGACTCGGAGGTTTGATGCCGAAAGCTTTTGCGCACTCCTTATTTCTCAAGACATTGATGAAGCACTCCTGTATGAGTTGTTTAAGCTTGTCCATTCCAGCGATGTCTTTCAACCCTCCTCCTTTTGCCTCTTGAATGGGGCTTTTGGGGGGAGCGGCTTGCGGCTTTGTTGGCAATTGTTTCTCCTTATCCTTATTTGTTGGCGAGGTGATGTGTCCGAGCCATTCCTTATCTGATAGGTATCTGTTCATATTTACCTCCATTTTTTTGTTTCTTATACTTTATAAAAGGGAACAAAATCAGTAAATCTATCATGGATGGGGCAATATATTCATAAAAAGTGTGATTTTCGGCATAAAAAAAGGTAATAAGATAAGTCTAGAGATAAGTTTTTTGTTAAATCTAAAGGCATGTAAAAAAATCAGATGGGCCGATGCCTTTACAGGATTTGTTTCTTTTATGGTTTTTATCCTATACCGTTGCAAATGTTTAGCACACACGACTTTTAGATTAAGCAAACATGTGGTATTTGAAATGAGTATTTAACGATCAACTTGACCATTAAATACTCTATGACTTTTCTGCTTCTATTTAAATATTGATAGCGCTAAGACAAATTCTTGTGAGGGTTAGACATCTGCATCAGTATAGGGAGGGTTCTTCTTCCATTTGTCAATCAATATTTTGCAGCCTTCTTCGATTGTCTTTGCCACTTTTTTGTAGATGTCATGGGATTGGAAATGAGGGTCTTGGAGATTCTCGATTTTGTTAAAGGCTATATCGTTGAAGAGAACAATCCTATCCCAGTGCCCATACTCTACATACTTAGTGACTAAATCTTTTTGCACACTCTCAAAGACAATGATGAGGTTCATCTGTTTGAGCATGTCGTAGCTGATGGCTTGGGTTACTCCAGATAGTGTATAGCCCATTTCTTTTGCAACCTCTATCATCTCCTTGTCGCGTTGGTTGCTTCCCCAATCCAAGGTGCCAGCTGAACAAACTTGTATCTGGAGATTGGATTTTAACAATAGTTTTTTCATGATTGTCTCAGCAAAAGGTGAACGACAAGCGTTCCCTGTGCATACGAATATGATATTGTAGGGTTTCATTTTTTCGTAAATTTTATGTTATGAACTAAAAAATGGAGTTGGCTTTGAAAAGCAGTTTTTTCCTTTTCATGAACTCGTTCTCGTAGTCCTTAGGCAATGAAAGTAAATTATAGTCTTCTTCTGTGAGATTCCTGTATAGGCTATTGAGACGGCGAGCGATGTCATCCAGTCTGAGTTTACCATTGACTCTATGTCCCTTTAGGGTCGGGATGAATTCCTCTGGAACTTTAGGATGAAATACATAGTAAATTGACAGGGCAATGTCTGTTCTGTGTAGTCCCATTGCGCAAGATATGAAGAAGCTTCCCTTGTCCAGTAGTTTGAACAGTTCGGGTAGTTCATCTATGATGACACGGTCATTTGTTCTCTTGCTGTCCATCTCAAAGTGATGGAAAACCATTCCTGCTTCTATTACCAACTTCTCATATTTAGAAGAGGTGTCGTGGGTTCTAAGGTCGATGATATTTTTGATACCGGCCTCCTTGAGTCTTGGCAGGAACCAAGGGTGTGAAGACAAAGTTCTTCCCCTGATGCCTTTTCCCAATACGGCATCAAAATCCACGATACCTATGTTCTTGAGCTGTTCGTAGTAGGAGTTTTGAATATGTGGCAGTTGTGGTTTGATAACTCTTTCTGGCTGTACTATCTTGTTTTGGACGTTCTTGCCTATGTGCCACCCATCACAGAAGGCACATTTATATACAGAGAAGTGTACCCCCATCTTTTGGCTCATGGCTTGGGCTGACTTTTGGGCAGCTTCCTTGCTTGAATACTCAACTTTGGGCTTGTTACTTCTGCTGGATATGTGGCTATGTATGCTGAAAATTCCCAATGCATTATGGGTGACAAATATATTTCTAAAAGCTCCTTCCCTATTAACTTGGTCAATTATGGAGAGCAAAAGGTTCTTAATCTTCATGAGTTGCTTTTTCACATATAGAAAAAATTATGATAGTTGAATTCCGTGAGAGGGGAATGGACATCATCCATTTGGAGGATTCTTTCAGGAATCAGACACCATGGAGTATTTTCGTCCAGCAGTGTTCGCAGGCGTTTCGCCAACTTTACATTCTCCTGGGCAAGCTCTTCCTCTGTGGTGGTGATGCCGTAGTATATAGCCTCGCTCATTTCCGAGATTATCATCCCGGAGAAGAGTCCATGGAGAGATTCTTTCTCTGCGAACAATTTGGCGTGGCAGAATACAGCAAATATTTTCCCTTGATGTTTTCTGAGGATGTGTGCAAAGCTATGGTCTATCAGCTTCGTGAAGCTGTTTTGGGTGTCATCAGTTCTAGTGAATAGACCTTCTGGACCTCCATGTCCCAGGAGCATGAAGTGTTCTACCGATGGCTCGTTGTAAAGTAAAGCCCTCAGTTGATTCTTGCTCAATGTTGTGTCCACCAGGGTATGCGGAGAATCCTTGTAGAGCAATTCCAGCATTTTTGTGGTTCTGTCTTTTGGATGTATTACTATCATTGTAGCCTCACTTTCTTTTTTTTGTCTGATGAGTATCGAAATAGTCGAGCCAATAGGTTCTGTCGATGTGATGTTTTCTTTCTTTACTGCCAAGCTTTACCTTTGCCTCGAAATCATTGGTTTGCTCGTAGAAATTCACATAGAAGCTTATCTTGTTTCCTTTTTGGTCAGATGCCTCATACACTCTCACGCCTGCGCTTCCTTCCAGACTAAAATCCATATCGAGCACATAATCGGGTTTACCCCTTAGGTCGCTGTTTCTAAGGTACACTGCCATGCGATATTTGGCATTCTCGTCATACATATCCTCGGCACCGAGCAAATCCACCCTATAGATGGCATGGTTGTTCTTGTCGAAGAAACAGGCGAAAGGGACCAATTGCTTGGTTTTCAGGGATGGATGCAAGGTTGCCAGGTCTCTATGGATGAGCTGCTTTCTGAGGGTATCCTCTTTCCTTGAGACATAGTTGATGCCTGACAGAGTATAGCCTTCGTCCCAGAAGTACTCTCCGTTTCTGAAAGTGTAGCCGCGCCATCCCACTTGTTCCCACATGTCTGGAGTGGTTTTCTTGAGGATGCTTTTCAGGGAATCGTCTGCCATGATGGAAAAGAACTTCACCATATCAGTGGAATCTTCAATCCATTTCATAGGATAGGTGCGCATGATCGGATAGGAGGTCATATGTGCAAAGGCTGCAGCATCATCTTTGATGACGCTATTCATGAGTTCTTGGAAATGTTTATGCTCTTCCGTTTCAGTCTCACTTTTGATAGATTTCTCACTTTGTGCAGAGTCTGTAACAAAAGAGGAGTCCTTTGCTTCTTTTGTTTGAATGCTGCCTGTCTGTCTGTTTTGACAAGAAGCAAAGTTCATGGCTACCAATAGGGGAGTCATATATAATAATGTATAAGTTCTTCTCATGGGTGTAAAATTTTAAATATCCAATATCTCTAGGAGGATTCCCGAATAGTTGTCATCGCCGCTTTCCACGCAGAGTAAGTCGAATTCATCGAGTATTTCTGCAGGTAACTTTTCTTCCATTACTTTTTCTTTCAGTATGTCTGTGGGCATGCTTTTATAGAGTCCATCAGAGCAGAGAAGGATTTTGTCACCTCTTTGAAGGGTAGCCTGGTGAATCTCGGGAATTGCCACGTCCGGGCGACCTGTAAAAAAGCATCTGGCTACAATCTCCCATCCAGAGCTATTTTTGACATGATCTTGAGTTTGGAAAATGCAGCCTTCTTTTTTTCTGAAATGGTAGCATCTGCTGTCTCCTACATGAGCGATGGTCAGATGTGTATTTTTTATGCTAACCATGACCATGGTAGTTCCCATTTCCATGTTCCCGATGTTTTCTGCCTTTTGGCTGAAACGTCTATAGGCTGCTAGGCAAGCTTTCTCCACTTTGGTTTGGTCATCCTTGTAGTTCAAATGCTTCTGCCAGTAGCGAGTGATGGTCTCTGCCACAGTTTGGCTTGCCAACTCACCCTTGGAATGTCCTCCCATACCGTCACATATAATTCCCATCCAGGAGTTTTCTTCTGGATGGTAAATTGCCTGGATATAATCCTCGTTATTGCGTCTAGCTCCCTGTTTGGAGAGCGAGGCATACCTCATTAGCATAGCTCTATCTTCTGAGATTCTTTACTTCGATACTAAAAGAATAATGCGCATTTTGGCTCCCTCTTCTAGTTGACCAATGCCCCATTTCAGCTCAAAATCATCACCTAGGCTGTCCATGAAGTCGTTTACATAGTTCATGTCCTCCATGTTTAGTGTGCTTCCTGTGGTTTGGATGCTCAGGAGAATGTATTTACCGCCTTTCACTTCATCCTTTTCTCCGAGGGTCTTGAAGCTGTTTTTCATGAAGGTAGGGTAATCCTCCTCTTCTTGCTCGAAGATAAAGGCTTTGCCCTTGCCTCCGTTCACCACATGCTTGATATCCTTTTCATCCAATCCAATGAGCTGGTTTGGGGTGACGATCATGTTTGTAAGCTCTATAGGGAGCTGTCCTTCGAATTCTACTTCCTTGATGTTCATAATCATTAGCCCTGGTTCGTGGCGGGCGCAACTTTTTGGTGTTTATGATTTTTCTTTTAATCTCGGTTCCTTTTATCCCCTCTTTAGTTCATGATGTCTAGAGAGAAGTTCTCTTGGTGGAGGCAATTTGGACAGAAAGTTAGCATTCCGCCCCTACCACATAGCGAAGTCCAAGTCCACGAAGGAGATCTAAAGTCATGTATGAGCAGTTTGTTGTGGCACAGGCTGCAACATCCTTCCGTGGTTTGTATTCTCTCAGGATGCTCATAGAGGCTTCCCAAAATATCTGGCCATGGAATAGTTCCATTTTTGGCTACTTCTGGAACTTTCTCTTGGTTCCATTTTCCCATGAGTTCTTTCCATGCCAACCTTGCTTCTTCATATGATGGTTGTGTAAAGTAGCCGAGCAACTCTTCTTTTGAAGCAGAGATGCCCAGTTGCTCTTTCATTTTGTTTATTTGTTCTATTATCGTGCTCATGATGCTTGTTTTTGTGTTTGAAAGTTAATGGATGCTCGGCATCCGTTATTAATTTGTGTCCTGTTTTTAAAAAAGTTGTTCTTTCAGGTACAAAGATAGCATAAAAATAACGAACTCTCACATTATTTGTGTTAATTCATGAAAATGAGCTATCGATTTTTTTATTTTTCTACTTCTTCTGTTTCCGAGATATTTCTTCTCAAGATGTTGACGGTCTCCGAAGAAAAGCACTCATAGACATATTTCCCCAGTTCCTCACACATCTTTGATTCGAAGTCTGCAGCAGAGATTCTATCTTGAATCTTCTCGATGGTACCAACGGTGGCTCTGCTCAACATCATCTTCTTGAAGGTGAACGGTGAGTAGGTACTTTTTCTGAAGTTCACTCCTATGTTGACATAATACACTTCCCAATAGAGGGAGGATGATTTCTGTACCTGGAACCAGAGCTTGTTGGCGAACCGGACGGCCTCGTTCTTCATGGGAAGCTCGATGGCTACGGTAACTTGTCCACGCCCCTTGAGGGCATGGAGTTTGCCGATGAATTCTGGGTTCCTAAAATGCTCCACGAGTTTGAGATAGAGCTCATGGAAGTTCTCCTGTACGGCGTTTTGGTTCTCCACGCAGTAGAGAGCTGCACTGGCGTTTGCCACAAATGGGTCGAAATTGTAATTACATTTTGACATAATTTTAATCTTATGGTTTGACATATTGTATACTTGGGTATAATCCCACAGCATCCTCGATGCTTTTTTTACTGGCTGCTACTTGTTCAATCCCTATTTTCAAGTGATAGTGGAGTTCCTCCATTTCCTTCCAGTTGAATTCATAGGTGAGCAGGATACAGTCTTCCATGAGGAAGGCCTTCACCACTTTCTGTCGTGAGGTTATGGCATTGCAGAGTCTCAGCAGTTTTGTATTGCCCAAAGATTGTGAATTCGTGATGATGGGAAGACATATATTGCAAAAACCTGTGGCTGTATTCTCTGACGAGATGCTTATTACTTGGTCTTGATAGCGGATGATACTGTTTTCATCGTTGCTTTCAATGAGATTGTAGTTCTCCTGGAGAAGATAATCCCTTATTTTTCTTGCGATTTCGTTCATGACAGTTTTGTTTATATCTTATAAGAGAAGCGTTTTAAGATTTTATATCAGCATTTCTCTTCTTTTTTTTCGGAGTACTGCCTTTTCCGAAGCATTCGTATGTGACTGGCATCTTGAAAGGACTGCTCTTCATGGCTTCACTCACAAACTCTTCAATGGTCTCATAGCGATGCTGGGGAATAGGCTGCAATGCTTTATATAGGCAATCTATCAGTTTCGCAGGGACGTTGAAGACTGGCTTGGCCATGGTGAATTGTTTTCTATGATTACTGTCTGTGCTATCTATGGGCATGAGCCAGGGATGATACCCTTGGAGCATGAAGGCTAGCAGGAGAGCTATGGAGAACTCCATGCTTCTCTCACTCATGCAACCGGTATCGTATTCGGGTGGAGTATAGCAGGGGTTCAGCTCATCATAGTCTATGGTATCTTTCTTTATACAGTAATTATACACATACTGCAAGTTGGTGATGATGCCTCTGGCCTTCTTCCTTTTATCCCAATAAACCATGACGGTCTTGGGAGAGAGATTTGTGTGAATGGCATCATGGCAGCAATACTTGAGCTCTTTTACTCCGATGGCAATGTCGAAGAAAATACGCCAGGCATCGTCTTGTTTGATTTTACCTAGATACATGGCTTCTTCCAAAGTGATAGTCTTTTGATATTTATAGACAAGAACTTGTATCCTCTTTTTTCTGATGACGGTTACGAAGTCATCGCATAGTTCCATGAAACTTGGTGAGAATACACAGGATTGGAAGCCGATTTCCTTTATGTAGGCATTCTTTGAGAGCTTTTGGGAGGTGGTGTCGTAGGCAACAATGAGAACAGTCTTGTTCTCATTGTTGATACCCACGTATTCCTCACGGTAGGCTCTTCTATTGGTATGAAGAAACTCCACAACCTTATATTCTTTGATGACAGTATTGGGTTTCAGTAGCATAAGCTGATTTCTTTTTCTTGTTAGACTTTGTGACATGTACTTTCTCTCCATTTCTATTCTCGTACCATTCCTTGGCTGCCTCTTGGAATTTCTTGTTCATTCTAAGATAGATGTTGTCCACGTTCGAGCGTCTCATATTCAGTTCCTTTGACAAAACTGTAGGAGACTTGTCTTCGAAGAAACGACTTTCCCATACATAGCGGTCACGTTCTGTGCATTTTACGGTGGATGCTATGTGGTGGATTGTTTCCAAGGCCTTGCTCTGGATTTCCTCGTCCGTGAGGCTCACGCCGAAGATATCCACAAGGGCGCATAGATTTTCCTTGAAGCTGACCTGACAGCCGTTTTGCATCACTTCGTCCAAGGATACTTGGCTATTGCTGGCAGACTTGTCTTTCAGAATATCATGATAGTCTCTGGGCGATTGTAGGAGCGTTTCCTTTAAGGTGGTAGTCGCATTCTTTACCTTCTTATCATATTCCTCCTTACTACAAGCTGACTGGCTCATGATTTCCTGGGGACTTTTCTTGTTGACGTACAAATCCCTGATGATTTGTGAGGTATCAGCAGGGAGCGTTTCTTCTTCCAGAATGAGGTTGGCCATTTCCTCCGTGAGCTTTCGCTTGGAAAGGCGTGTATTACCGGCAGTGCGTTTTCTCTCCCAAGGTATTCTCTTCTGCTTTCTTAGCTCTGCTGTGAGTTCATGTCGGCCCTTGGTCTCAATCCAGGAGAAGATGCTCCCTGTATTTTGGAAGGTCTTCAAGCCTTTCCAAGTTCCTTCTTCCCAGATGCTGCTATAGATGATGGTGCTTATCTCTTTGTCGGAGATGGTAAGTCCATAGGAAGAATAGAACTCATTCTTTAAGCGTGACCGGAGTCGAGAGATGTTTGCTTTTTGAGGATTTGTGCCGTAAAAAAAATCCTCAGCGAATCTGGTGTCATTGCTGGTGAGCTTATTTTTGATGTATTCCCCCTCTGCCTCGTTCACCTTTTGCCATAGATAGTCCTTGAGGAGGATCTTGCATGTGGAAAGCAAGGTATAGTCACAGCTGAATTTTTCAGGAGTTACAACCTCCTTTACATGCATTTTTACTTTCTCCAGTAGAATATCTTTTCCCCAGTAGATGTTCTTTTTCTGCTTCGTGATATCTTCCATGATGATGGAAAACAAGATCTCCACGTAGAGCAATACTTGCTCGATGTTGAGCGTGAGTTGTGTCCTTGATGCTGTGCCAAACAAGTCACCAGTTACTTTTTTCTCGTTTTTCTGATTCATAATCCGTCGTTTTAATGTTAAACAAAGAAGTGCCGAACTTCGTAAATCTGGGTACAAAGTTCGGCACTTTTCAGCGAAATATGAATCTTTGCGGAATCCGCAAAATGCTTCTTGTTATTTTCTTTCTATTCCTTTGATAATCTGATATTTATATATATGAAATTTTTTTCTGTTTACATATTTTAACTTGATTTTTCTCTCTGCTAGAGCAGCTTAAAGGGGATGCGAATATTATGTGGTTTGGTAGCGATGTGGTCACCAGCATCTTCGATGATATGGGGACTGATGATTTCTCCCAGTTCATCGCAAACCGTGCCTACGCATTTCCTTATGTCAGCATAACAGTCACCCAGACGTTTTTTCTTTTTCTCCTTGCTGTCCTTATCCTTATATTTTGAAACGAGGGTATAATAAGTACTCTTAGCCTCGTCTGTATGTTCAGGATATATCAAGTTAAAGAGTCTATAGTACTCGTTTTCCCATTTCTTTTCCAACAAGTCAATTGGATCAATCTCGTCCTCCTTCTTATATCTGTCAATGAGATAGATAAGATAGACGATGAAGGAAGACTTATAGGTGAAATCCACTGTCTTGAAGTGTCCGTCCTTAAAAAGGAAGAGTTTATAGGTACCTGTATTCTTGTTTCTCTGGTCGGTGGGCATCTTATACCCTTCCATCTTTTTCGGGTCGCGAATCTCTATGCGTAGGCGTGAGTTCTCGGCATATACTTCTGGATCAAGATAAGGAGTTACCTTGGAGAGTTGGGAAGGCGTGAGGTTTTTCAGCATCTCTATGATATACTCCGCTGGGATGCTGTTGATGAGGAAGGTGAGCTCTGCATCTGCCTTCTTATCTCCGTTTCTGCGCACCTTTTTCACGTTTTCTGTGATTCGCTTGAGCAGCTCTGCCTTTTGGTGGAAGTCCACTACGTCATTCTTGAAACCCAGAATTCCCTTTATGGCTCCCATCTGTGGTACCATTCCCATTGTAGGGTTGAGAAGAGAGTGTATGGAACTTGTGAAGAAATTCTTGATGAAGGCGGTGGTGGAGAAGAGTGGTTTCAGCCATTTCTCGAACTCCTCTGGATTGTCTAGAAGTTGCTTGTGAAGTGTCTTTTGGGCTGTCTGTCTGATATGTCGCTCTGATGAATAGATGATACCACTCACCTGTTGTTGGATATCCTTCTCTTCCAGTTTCACTAGGAGATACTTCCCTATGTCTCTGCCAAGGAAGTTAAGGGGAAGGATGACGTTGCAGCCTTCCTCTTCAATGGCCTCTAGGATACTCTCGTCTTCAATATGAAGTTTTTCATGCAGATAGGTGCATGTATAGCTTCCTAGAAAATCTCCTGTCATTTTGGCAATTTGCATCTGGTTGCTTATGGTCTCCTCCACCTTATCAGCTATCTCCTTTTTGATGGACGGCAGGAGATAGAGGCAGTTCTCCATCTCGAACGATATGGGTTTGGTAGTGCTGCATATTTTCCCGATAGCAGCTTCTACGCTAGGGTTATTGTTGATGATTTTCATAATGATTCTCCTTTTCTTTAAGTTGTGTTCTATATTTTAATACAGCCTGTTTGATGAGATTGCTGTCTGGCAATCGATCTATGTCAATGGGGGCTGGAGATGGGGGATTGAAGAAAGTCTTATCCCAGTCCATTTCCTGAATGGCCTTCCAACTCTTTGCCAGTTCCAACATGTGTTCATAAACAAAAGGTGGAACTAGATTGAGGATCCTGTCTAGTAAGGGGCTGCCATCCTTGTCAATGACTTTGGATAGGTTCTCCCTGCCATAATCCACGGCATTCTTCCTCATCTGCCCGCCGGGATGGGTAGGAGTGGCATTTTTCATGCCTACCACCCATTTGTACTTGTTAGTGGCAATGAAGTATTTTTCAGCATAGGCACCTGCAACTATGTCGCAAGCGAGTTCCTGTATCCACAGTTCATTGGGAAATATCCAAAACTGAGTGTTTCTGAGCGCCTGATGGCACATTTCATGCACGAGGCAGAGCCTGAGGGCATCGAGATTATTCACTCCTTTGTCCTGCATGACCTTGAGGTTATAGAAAAGCTCCGTGTTCTTGGCTTCCTCGTTGGTCTTGATCTTGGCCACGGTATCCTCCGCCTCTGTCACCTTGGGCATGGGGAGTCCAAAGAAATCAGCAGCCTGGTTGATAGTCTCCAGTATCTTTTCTGAGTCGAAGTATTCTGCTCCATGAGGATTGAATCCCCACATGGTTTGGTGCATCTCCAGAATTTGCAGGTACCAATTGTTCCTTTGTGCCTCTGTCATGGACTCGTATTCTTCTTTGTTTGGTCTGTTCATTGTATATCAATTTTTGATAAACTTCAATGCTTTCTTTAACCATGAGGTCGTTTGGCTTTTTGAAGCTAAGTCATCTGCAATTTTCAAAATTTCTACTGGTATAGAAATCATTTCTTGTTTGGTATGAATATGTTCACTTTGGCTTCCAATGACAAATGGAGAGACAACATTTTCGTCCAATTTTTCAAATGACTCTGCTATTACTTCTGTGATGTAACTGTAACAATCAGATATTCGTTGTTTTTTATTTTTTCCATCACTCTTAATCTTGGTCAAATTGTCATATTTCTCTTTAGCATTTTTCTCATTTGGATATATGACATCATACATGGTGATAAACTCTTTTTCAATATTCTTTGATTCTAAGTCAATGTATGTCGTTTCTACTCCTTTTAAGAGTCTGTCTGCAAGATAAATGAGAAAGATAATGAACGCAGTCTTACGTTTGAAATGCACGTGCTCCGTCCTGTTGTTTTTTACAAGGAATAGTTGATAAATTCCATCATTTTTGTTTTTCTTATTCTTACTGATAGACACATTTACCTTCTCTTCAGGTTTACAGATTTCAAATCTTATATTTGAATTTTCTGCATAAGTTTGAGGGTTGATGTTATTAATATATTTTTTTTGTTGGGCAGGTGTCATATTTTTCATTGCCTCCAGAATGATGTCAGGATCCAGAGATCTTATGTAATCTTTCAAATCTTTGTCATACTTTTGATTCTTATCTCTTTTTGATTTTTGGAGAATTTCAAACATATTTTCTACAATTTCCTTTTTCTTGTAGTATTTGTTTAAAATGATTTTCTTAGTTTCAAAGTCTAGGCTAGGACCATAAGCAAGAAGAGGTAATTTACTTATTATCCCATTGAAAAAATCATCAGTTAAAGATTCTTCGTAGTTATCGTTCTCTTCGTAGTCATCAGTTGAAGATTCTTCGTAGTCATCTTCAATTTCTCTATCAAATCCAAAAAGTTTGAAGTAGTTCTCGCCTCCATTTATAAAGTTGTAAAGAACATTCTGTCTACTTTCTCTGGTAAGTTCATTACTGATATTGATAATATCAGATATGATTAAAGGAATATTTGTTTGTATTGTTTTGGTTAGATAATATATGAATACGCCCTTTTCGTATGACATGATAGGAGTAATCATGTCATAATCAGTAAATGAAACGTTTTCTTCTAGGCTATTAAAAGACAAATTAGAGTATAACTTGTTCAATACATAGTTTGTTTTATGACTCTTGTTATATTTATTGACAGCATTATAATATTCTGTTTCCAATGATTTTGGAACAGAGTTAAGAAGATAAATATGAAAATCCAAAAGTTGGACAATTGGCTTGTCTAATTTGATAATAATTCCTCTCATAATATTAACTTGTTTATTTAGACGTTTTCACTATGCTCTTTAGTTAACATACCATTTTGGTTCTTCCGTGAAGTCCCAAAAGGTTTGTTCCTCTATATTGATACTTCTGTCATCATACTTTGCTACCAGACTTCCGTATCGGTTGTAGGTTCTTGCCTTGATGAAGGTACCTTTCCAATAGGCAAGTTCCGCAATCAGGTGGTTGTCCTGATAGAGATAGTTGACATAGCTTCCGCTTTTGTCTCCTTGGTATTCTTGCAATACGAAGATTCCCAATGAACCTCCATCAAGGTCACTTGTCCAAAATGGTCCCCATTCCCGGATGTAGAGCTTGGATTTATAGTTGGATCTTGTGATGACGTTACCTATGGAGGTGATTGTTCCTGTAGAATCTCTTTTTACTTCATAGCTATATTCCTTGCTTTTGGGATTATCCATCCATTGTTTGAACAAGTTTTTTGCTGTCGTAGGAGTGAGTTTTGAAAAGCCATCCTCCACTATATCGCCAAGGGGATTTAGAAGAGAGATTTTCTCTACCTTCCCATTGGGGGTATAGTCAATCAGGTAGCCATAGACATCCGCCATCTCACTGCATCCTGCGGCGATGAGTCTTAGATTACCATGTGGAGAATATAGGGCATGGTAGTCTGTGTTGGCAAATTGCTTATGAACAATTGTCACGTACTCACTGCCATCCTCATATTTTTGATGGGTTGTCTCAAATGCTTTATCGTTTGGCTTGACAATGTCTTGCCTGTAGATGACTTCTGCACCCTTTGGGTCGTTTCCCCACATGGAAGCTGTGGCTGTATCTGTGTTTGAGGGTGCATGATGAGTGCAAGCGCAGATGAAAAACAGCGTCATCCAGCAAAAGAGCAAATTATAGTGATGGATTTTCTTACTTGTCATTTTCTTCTTTCTTTTAGGGTTTAACATCTTGTCATGTGAGCCGGTCTCAATTTCCTTACATATATAGTATATGTAATTTAGGGACAAAAGTAAGGGGAAAAACCGAAATAGTCAAATCTTTAGCCATTTATTTTTTGGTTTAAACTATTTTTAGTCCCGTTTAAACCTTTTTCACATGGGCTTCGCTGTATTCCCCCTTTATGACTTGATGGCCGTTTCTTTAGGTAAGTCACCCAGCATGCCCATCAGAAAGACTACAGCAACTGAAGCTCACGGAAACCAACAGGATGATGAGAGTGACCATCTTTAACTAGCTCATATACTTGTTTTTTTTATTCGAGTTCTTCGTTATACACTTCCTCCACACCCTTGATATGGTAGAGGTGAGAGGTGATGATTTGTAATTCACCGTAGGAATGGATGCCAAACTTGATGGTACAGTCCACGATGAAGTCCACGGTCACAGTATGCAAGTTCTCGATGGAGAGTTCAAGCTCGTTGGTAATGCAGTCGATGATGTCGCTCAACAGATGATAGCGGTCGATGGCCTTCACATGGATGGCGATAGGGTAGAGGATGTATTCCTCTTCCTTGAACTCTACGGATACGATGCTGTCGCCAAACTGCGATGCCATTCGGATGGCATCGGTGCAGTTACGCTTATGGATACTGATACTGCCGTCTGCTTCCTTGAATCCGATGACTTCCTCACCGGGGATAGGCTTGCAATGCTCGCAGCGGTGGTAGGAAGAGACGTTTTTCTTGCTCAAGAATGAGTTGATGTGTCTCTTAGCCTTGTAGGTGATGACATGGCTTGCCCAATCTTGCTCGGGGCATACGCTATCGTCGGTACCAATCTCTATGCTGTCACCACGGCGAAGAACGGTCTTGATGGAGCAAAGCTTGCCATTGATATGGGCATACTTGGCGTGCATGCCCACCTTGGTGTGAACTTCGAAGGCAAAATCTAGGGCAGAGGATCCCTTCGGTAGTCTTACGGGCAGTCCTTTCGGGGTGAACACCATGATGTCGTCGTTATAGAAGGAGCTTACCACATTCTCGATGTATCCGTCTTCCAATCCATGGAAGGCGATGTCCTGCAGTACTTCCTTAAACTGCTTAAGCCAGCTCTTGATGGTGTCGTCACTGCGATTGGACACGCAACCCAGCATGGAGTTCTTCACCATCCTCTCACTGCAGATATGCACCTCCTCCCATTTGCCGTGGTCTGACAGCAGCTTGACATGGAACGACTCGTAGCCGTTCGATTTCGGATTGTCTACATAGTTGGTGATGCTGCCTGGTTTCTCCTTAAACTTATCCGTCAGGATGGAGTAGAGGTAGAGGCAGGTGTTCTTTTCCGTGCGCTCCAGTCCTTCAGGGAAGATGATTTTCACGTAGTGGTGATTGTTTACGTGCTGGAAGTCCTTGTTCTCTTTCTGCATTTTGCGCCAGATGCTATACGGCATGCGATACTTCACCTCGACTTTGGCCTGCACCTGGTGGTCTGCTAAAATCATATTAATATGGTTCACGAAAGGGTCAAGCGTATTGGCGTTTCTCATTTTCTCATCCTCTATCATACGCTCCATGTGGGCATATTCCTGTGGACAACGGAACTGGAAACTGAGGTTTTCGAGCTCCGTCTTAATCCAGTAGAAGCCCAGTCGGTTGGCTAGGGGAGCGTACATGCAGTCAGTCTCGCCGGCAATCTTCATCTGTTTGTCAGGACTCTGTGCGGCAAGTGTGCGCATGTTATGCAGGCGGTCTGCCAGTTTGATGAGGATAGCACGTATGTCATACTGCACAGAGTCAAGCATCTGCTTAAAATTGTCAACCTGTTTGGTAATCTCATAGTGCTCCTTCTTTTGCTTTGTAACCACTCTCACGAGATAGGCAACGTCACAGCCGAACTCCTTTTGCACGAAGTCCATTTTATACTCGGTGTCCTCAATCAAATCATGCAAGAGGGCGGCGATGACGGCGTTGGCACCTAATTGCATATCTTCTGCCACGATACGAGCCACGGCGAGAGGATGCAGGATATAGGGTTCTCCACTCTTGCGGAACTGTTTGCTATGGCCTTCGTTTGCAATTTGGAAGGCATGTTGAATAAAGCTGAGCTCTTCCGGTGACGTTCTTGGACGCATCACCTCGAATATGTGCTCAGCTGCCTGCTGTATCTGAAAATTGTAATTCTGTTCCATAATGCTGTTCTTTTTATATTGTCATCTATAGGCAAAAGAAGAGATAAAAGATGTAAGTTATATCAGAGGAGAGAATTAAATTAACAACTATTAACTAAATGAAAAAACGGAATTTAGCAGAATTGCCCAAAGAAGACACGTGAGAAGAGGCGTGGAAGACCAGTAAAACCAACCGTGGAAGCAGAGCCAAAGGAATGATAGTACAAAAGGCCCTAAAACTCGGAAAGGAAAATAAACAGTAGTCTTTTCATTGTGTAATATCATCTGTTACTACCATATCATCGTATTCGTCATCCCAGTATATCATTGGAGCTAAATTTTCTTTAAATTCTGGTTCTCTCAACTTTTCCAATTTGTTTTCAACCTCATCCTTTGATTTTGCAAATACAAAGCAACGCCACCAATAATTGTCGCTGAGATAATCACATTCATCAAACCAAAGATGATGTCTCACGAGCATCCCTACATATACACCATCCTTGGGTCTTCCATTATGCGAATAGTCTGCAATCTCGTAAATATCCTTAAACGTAGTTCCGAGAACATGTATCTGTTCTGTAAACTTAATTTTCTTCATAACGATTTCCCCTAATCCGTGTCGGGAACAACCTCTATATATTCCTATTCATCAACCATTCTATCAGTTGGTTCACCTCCTTGCTCAACATTCCAGCAGTTGCCGGAAGCTTATGAGGGCGAATGACAACCATACCGATGGAATATTTTGGGTTATCAGCAGGAAAACAGCCCACAAACGTAAATTCATCAAGACATCTTTTATTGTTGTCGTGTTGAAAGACATTGTACCTACCAGCCTGTTTTACACCTCTTTGTTTGAAAGACAGAGCCAGTTCTATGGCATTGTTCGTCTTTGTTGTGTCGCTGATAGCGGTGCCACTAATAGTTGTGCCACTGATAGCCCAGATATTCTTTTTGAATGGTACATATACCATGTCACCGCACCCTTCACACTCATCATCCAATTGTTTCTCCAATGATGCCCATGCTAATACTTCTGATGTTGTGGCATCAATAACGGCTATTTGCCCATATATACCATCTGTTTCTAACATCATATTTCTATCTAATAGGTTATAGCATGAGTCTATAAGTTCTTTGTCTGCTAATGGACAAATATCAACACTATCGTTGAAATAGGAAACTTCTTTTCTCTGAGAATAGACACCTACGCAATAGAGTATTAGCATAAATACTAATAATGTTCTAACTGTATATGTTATTGTTTTCATTCCGTCTCTACACCTTTTGGTTGTACAATCAGTTCCAATCGCTTGATATCGTCTTCTGTCAGTTGGGCATTTCCACCGTTTTTGTAATAGCCAAGTACCCTTTCTGCACCACGTGGTTCCAATACAGCATGTTCCTCTGCTTTCATATAGCATTCCACAGCAAACTTTTTGTCAGTTTGACCATTCTCATCAGGCTCATAATACAGGTCTCCATGCATCGAGTAGGCAAGCGGAATTCGATCTGCAATCATGCTGAGTTTCGTGGCATCAGCTCTCAATCTCCCTTTCCTATCAGGAACAGTCAGCAACATTTCTGCCAAAGAACAACCTTGTTCAGCCGCCTCCTTAATCATGTTCTTTCCTGATAGGGTATCACCTTTATCTACAGTTATCATTCCAAGAAGAGTTTTAGCCTCAGGAGAGTCATTATTGCATAGCACCTGTTCCACGCTGTCTGGATTTTCTTGAAGATACGACTTATAGCCGTCCATCAAGAGAAATAGCGTTTTGTATTCATTGCCATCTGGCATACCATAAATGTAATCTTCCATTCGGTTAATTCCACCACGGCTCTCAGCTATGCTAGCCATAGTAATCATACCGAAGAAATCCTTCTTCACCCCGAAACCATCCCGATAGCAGTCCGCTAATTTCAGGTATGCAGAACCATCACCCCAACGAGCCTGATTGAGCAATGACAAGACAGAGTCCTGGGGCACAGTTTCTGCACTTTTCTGTTCCACGACCTTTGAAGGAGCCAATCTATCTTCCTGTAAATGTTGCTCAGAACAACTTGCGAAGAACAACACCATTATTATGCATAAACAAAGATTCTTCATACAAACAAATTAATATACTTTTTTATGATAGGTTTTTGTGAGGGAACATCCATTAGCCGCACAATTAACACATTCTTTATGTCCAGGGGCGTGTTCATAGATTTTGCATCCACACCCTCCATTACATGGTCCATAAAAGAAAGACCGTCCTTTAAAGGAGACATCAGAGCTAGAACGTGTTTCTACATAATCAGCCACGATCTCTCCAGTTCCACCGCATCTGTTACATGTATATCCTGCATAAACTCCATATCCACTACATAATGTACATTGAAATACCTTCTCTTCTTCCTCCTCATAAACATCCCCATTTGAATCTACACTTGTAGCCGAAGGCTTTGACTCACAACTAGTCACTGTTGAAGCTGCAATAATACTAAATAGAACAAGAACTACACCTGCTAATCTTTTCATATAACAATACCCTAAATCCGTGTCGGGCACAACTTCTAAATATGTTATTTGTCTGTTTATGAGATATAGAGCATTGAAGTAACCATTTACTATCAGAAATAATCTCTAATATTCCTATTTCCCGCTAAAAATCTGACCATTCATATACAATGCGCTGGCGAATCTACAAGACATAACGCCATGCTTAAAGTTCATACTGTTACCGATTTGGCTATAAACTCCTGTATCTTGTCTCAATATTCATTGTTTTCCCGTAACTCTGTCAATATGCCACAGATTTCAACAGGTGTAACCCCTTATCTATCTGTAACGTAGCATTGACAATATTATTTAAACATTACTATTTAAACTTTGTTGTCCAGCCTCTCCAAAGATCATCTGCAACATGCAAGATAACATCGTGGAGTTCAAGATTGTCCTTGAAAGACTGCGGGATTGCATCATAACCAACGACAGCACCAAGGATATTGC
>NZ_JBBNGE010000033.1:0-37731 GCF_040095255.1 Segatella sinensis
ACCCATCTCTGGAGAACGAAATTCAGATATATCGACAACGTGGAGCACGAAGCTACCCTGATGACCTGTCTGCTTGCCGGCACCGGTGCTGGTAAAAGTTGCGTACAGAAACCTATCGATTTCATCATGGAGGATATCCGTAAAAGAGATGCCGAAAACCTGAAGCGTGAGAAGGAATGGAAGGATGAAATGATGCGCAAGGGTGCCAACAAGGATAAGCGCAAACGCCCTGAAAATCTGATTATTCAGGAGATTGATGCCGATATGACCAACCCTGCCTTCGTGATGCGTACCGCTGAAGCCAAGGAACATTTCCTTTATACTTCACTGAACGAAATCGACCAGTTTGATGCGCTCAAAGGTAGCGGTTATCAGCAGTTCCGCATCATGTGCCTCGCCTTTGACCCAGGTAATTTATATGGACAGACACGAGTGGGAACCCAAAGTGTCACCGAGCGTGTTACAATCCGTTTCAACTGGAATGCTTCTACCACCATCCATAAGGGCATCAGGTATTTCAAGCGTGTGCTGACCGATGGTCCGGTTTCCCGTATCAACTTCTGCACCATCCCCGAAAGAGACATCGGCGAGGATATCCCCGTCTATGGAACCTATGATGAGGATTTCAGAAATTCTCTGAAACCTTACATCGATAATCTCTGTATGGCTTCGGGATTGGTGGAATGCAAGGAGGCTTTTCATCTTGCCGAGGTGCTGAAGGATGAGAATGCGGAATTCTCCCGTCTGTCGCAGGACAGGGTCTATGAGAATCTGAGCTTCCGTGCCAACGTAATCGGCTATCTGAAGGCGTGTGTGCTCTATGTGGCGAACGGTTACCAGTGGGAGCCGGAGATTGAGGATTTCATCCGCTGGAGCGAGCGTTACGACCTCTACTGCAAGATGCGTTTCTTCGGCGATGCCATCAAGAAGGCGGAGCGTGACGGTGATCAGGAAAGCAAGAAGGGACCTATGAGCATTCTGGCATTCCTGCCCGACAAGTTCAGCTATCAGCAGGTAGAGAGCCTGCGTCTGAAAAACGACATGAACGCCAAGGGTACTGCCAAAATGTTGAGAAACTGGCTACATCGTGGGTATATCGAGAAAGAAGAAAGTGACTCAGTGACTCAGAAACTCAGTGACTCAGTTTATTTCAAGACCCATTATTAGAATGATGAAGCCTCACTCTTAGAATTATGAACGAAAAAATCTATTGTATATGGAAATAGTTTTAGAGCGTATAGCGAAGAAGAATACTTATACCATCGGCCGACTGTATCTGTTGGCTGATGGTGATGTGAAGCGCAAGGTGCTTTCCGGTAAGTCTGCCGGCGACAAGCGCAGTTTCGAACATACTTTCGACTTGAAGAAGTTGTCTAAGGACAGCTACTTCTGTGACACCCTGGAGCCTACGTGGCGCAACCTGAACGGGATAGCGCTGAAGCCCGAGGAAGTGAATGCCAAGTATAGCCGTCAGAGCGGCAAGGTGGCAAGAAAGATTCCGGGTCATACTGCCATCCCCGAGGGATCGTATCGTGTCCTCGTTACCCTGTCGCCCCGTTTCAAGGAGTGGCTGCCGTATGTGCAGGGTGTTCCCGGTTTCGAGGGCATCCGTATCCATGCCGGCAACTATCCCGATGATACCCAGGGCTGCATCCTGGTGGGCGAGAACAAGGTGAAGGGCATGGTGGTGAACTCCCGCATCTGGCTCACCCGACTGAAGAAACGCATCCAGGCGGCTGAGAATCAGGGAGAAGGCATCTGGATTACCATCATCTGATTCCGGATTACCATCATCTGATTCCGGATTACCATCATCTGATTCCGGATTATCATCATCTGATATCGCATAACCGTATGAAAAAAAGCGGCAGCCGAATCTTCCGGTTGCCGCTTCCTTTACATTTATACGCTTTTACAAGCTTTGTCTCTTTTCCAAATCCTTATTCAGCATCCTCAGCCTTCTTGCGGCGGGAAATGCGCTTGCGCTTTGGCTTCTCCTCTGTATTCGGAGTCTCGATCTTCACACCTGCCAACTCTGGGTCGATGAGGATACGGCCGCAGTACTCACAAGGGATGATCTTCTTGTGCATCTTGATATCCAACTGGCGCTGAGGTGGAATCTTGTTGAAGCAACCACCACATGCATCACGCTGCACGTAAACGATACCCAGACCGTTGCGGGCACCCTTGCGGATACGCTTGAAGCTGGCGAGCAGACGTGGCTCAATCTTCTTCTCAAGCTCCAGGGCCTTCTCCTTCAGGCGCTCCTCCTCCTCGTGAGTCTCCTCCAGGATGTCTTCCAGCTCAGCACGCTTCTCTACCAGTCCGTGCTCCAGGTCAGCCTTCTTCTCCTCAGCCTTGTGGAGGTCGAACTCACGCTCGCGCATCTTAGCCATGCCCTCGCGGATCTTCTTGTTGCAAAGCTCGATTTCCAACTCCTGGAACTCGATCTCCTTGCTCAAGGTATCATACTCGCGGTTGTTGCTCACGGTATCGAGCTGCGCATGATAGCGCTCCAGGCTAGCCTGTGCATCAGCAATCTCGTTCTGCTTCTGATAAACAGCACGGTCGAACTGCTCGATTTCGCGCTGGATGTTCTCAATACGAGTGGTGAGACCGGCGATATCATCTTCCAAGTCCTGAACTTCGAGAGGAAGCTCACCACGCAACTCACGGTTCTCGTCGATGCCCGACAAGGTTACCTGAAGCTGGTAAAGAGCCTTCAACTTCTCTTCAACTGTCAAATCTGTAGGATCTTTCTTTGCCATAATTTCTTTATTTTATCTTTAAACCTTTATTTTTACTTTATAAATAGATGATGGGATTGGTGTTGATCTCCGAGATGCAGCATTTGGCATCAGGGAAATGAGAGAGGATGATGCTGCGGAAGATTTCGCTGGTAAACTGCTCACTCTGATAGTGGCCGATGACGCAGATCTGAATCTCCTGCTCATGACCGAAATACTCGTGATAGCTCATCTCGCCCGTGATGAAGGCATCGGCTCCCGCCGCAATGGCATCGCCCAGCAGGAACGAACCCGAACCGCCGCAGAGCGCCACCTTGCGGATAGGACGACGCAAGAGCTGGTTACACTGCACGCACTCCACACCGAAACGATCCCTGAGCAGCAACACCAGGTCATCGGCAGCGATACCCTCGGCAAAATGATCCTTCACCTCATCCGAAAGCTTGCCTGCCTGGGCAGCCTTCAGGATATCCTCGTCAGAGATTTCTCCTATTACGCCGCTGCCGCCTTTCACTCCATCCACTTCCTTCTCGCCACCAAAAAACTGCACGTTCTTCAGGCCCAGCTTCTCGGCAATCTTGAAGTTCACTCCGCCTGCCGCTGCATCCATGTTGGTATGCATGGAGACGATGGTAACATCATTCTTGATCGCCTTGCGAACGGTGCGCTGCACATAGTTCTCATCCGATATCCTGGAAAGCTTTCTGAAGATGAGCGGATGATGGCTTACGATGAGGTTGCAGCCCTTCTGGACCGCTTCATCCACCACCGCCTCAGTGACGTCAAGACACAACAATGCCCCTGACATTTCTACCGCCTCTGTCAATCCAACTTGCAGGCCGGCATTATCATATCCTTCCTGCAAGGGCAGAGGCGCGTAATGTTCAAGGGCATCAACTACTTCTCTTATTTTCACGCTCCTAATATGTCTTATTTTATAATTTAGGCTGCAAAGTTACGCATTTCTCACGAAATTAGCAAGCGTTTCACTAAAAATTTTCAAAAAATTATGTAAGTTGCCGATTTTTTTAGTATATTTGCACGCATAAAACATTAAAAATACAAAAGCTTATGCATCACTCAATATTACCTTGCGATTTCGCACTTCCCGCAGAATGGGAACCACAGAGCGCCATCATGCTCACGTGGCCACACGGCGGAACGGACTGGAAGCCGTATCTGAGACAGATAACCAACACGTATCTGCAGCTCGCAGACATCATCACCCGCTACGAAGACCTGCTGGTGGTGACACCTATCCTGGAAAGCACCCAGAGAATGCTCGCCGAAAAGCTGTCGGAGGGACAGATGAGCCGCGTTCACCTCTACGAGATGGATACCAACGATACCTGGGCGCGCGACCACGGACCTATCAGCATGGTTTCGCGCGGCAGACACAATTCGCACGTCATCCCTATCCATCTGCTCGACTTCAAGTTCAACGGATGGGGCGAGAAATTCGCCTGGAAAAAGGACAATGCCATCAATCTGCAGCTCTACTATCAGGGAGCCTTCAATGCGGCGCTGGAAAACCACCAGGGCTTCGTGCTCGAAGGCGGAAGCATAGAGAGCGACGGCAAGGGTACGCTCTTCACCACATCGCAGTGCCTGCTGGCACCTCACCGCAACCAGCCTTTCACCCGCGAGAACATCGACAGCCAGCTCAGGAATTTCTTCCATGTAAGAAACGTGGTATGGCTCGACCACGGTAATCTGGTGGGTGATGATACCGACGGACATATCGACACCATCGTGAGAGTGGCTCCGCACGACACTTTATTATATGTAGGGTGCGATGATGCGGAAGATGAGCAGTATGAGGACTTCCAGGCGCTGGAGAAGCAGCTGCAGAAGATCTTCACCTACGAGGGATACCCTTACCGACTGCTGAAACTCCCGATGCCGGATGCCATCTATGACGAGGGCGACAGACTGACTACTGACAAGAACAGCAAGGGCGACAGACTGCCTGCCACCTATGCCAACTTCCTGATTCTGAACGGTGCCGTGATTTATCCTACGTACAACCAGCCAGAGAAGGACGAGGAGGCGAAGCGACAGATTCAGCTTGCCTTCCCAGACAGAGACGTGATAGGAGTAGATTCGCTCACCATCATCCGCCAGCACGGAAGCATCCACTGCCTCACCATGCAGCTGCCGGAGGGGGCTATCAAATAAAGCATTAGAAAAAACACAGACATAAATGAAACTCGGATTATTACAGTTACACATTACGGCGGACATCGCCGATAACAAGACCCGACTCGCTGAGGGCATCATCGACCTGGCGAAGCGTGGCGCAGAACTCATTGTATTGCAGGAACTTCACAACACGCTCTACTTCTGCCAGGTAGAAGATGTAGAGAATTTCGACCTTGCCGAACCGATACCCGGCCCATCTACCGAACTCTACGGCAGGCTTGCCAAGGATCTGGGCGTGGTGATTGTTACTTCGCTCTTCGAGCGCCGTGCTCCGGGCCTGTATCACAATACGGCAGTGGTGATAGAAAAGGACGGAAGCATAGCCGGAAAGTATCGCAAGATGCACATTCCGGATGACCCTGCCTACTACGAGAAGTTCTACTTCACCCCTGGCGACCTCGGATTCAAGCCGATACAGACTTCCGTAGGCAAGCTCGGCGTACTGGTGTGCTGGGACCAATGGTATCCGGAAGCAGCCCGCCTGATGGCGCTGCAGGGCGCAGACATTCTGATCTACCCTACTGCCATAGGCTATGCCACCTACGATACAGAGGAGGAGCAGCAGCGCCAGCGTGAGGCGTGGACCACCGTGATGAGAGGTCATGCCGTGGCAAACGGTTTGCCTGTAGTGGCTGTAAACCGAGTGGGATTCGAAGCTGACCCAAGCGGTCAGACCGGCGGAATCCAGTTCTGGGGCAGCAGTTTCGTGGCAGGTCCTCAGGGCGAGCTTCACTATCGTGCGAGCGATGATGAGGAAGAGAGCCTGGTGGTGGATATCGACCTGAAGCACAGCGAGGATGTACGCCGCTGGTGGCCATTCCTGCGCGACCGCCGCATCGAGAACTACGGCGATATCACCAGAAGATTCATAGATTAAGGAACTAGGTATTAAAGCTTTTGCCCTTACAGGGCGACAGGCTTGCGTCCAAAAACACCCAGGGTGTTGCCCTGGGCTAGGAGCTTCTGCCCTTTCAGGGCGCGTGGAGTCTTACATTCAAAATACAAAAGATTAGATTTTCGGGATAATGGAGAATTTGGAAGTGATGGTGGTTCTGTTCATCATCGTAGTTTTAGGTTACGTCGCCTGCAAGCTAGGCTATATGGGCGACAAGTTTGACAAGAAGCTGTCCAGCATCGTGGTAGATATCACCTGCCCGCTGCTGGTGCTCTCGTCTGTGATGGGAGATGAACTGCCCGACCGCACGTTCATTCTCCCGCTCCTGGGTGTAGGCTTCCTCACGTACATCTTATTACTGGTGTTCGGATTCGGGGTGCCCCGGCTCATCAGCAAGAACCATGACAGCCAGGGAATGATCGGTTTCGCCCTGATGTTTGCCAACGTGGGATTCATCGGATATCCTATCGTTTCGAGCATCTTCGGACCCCAGGCTATCTTCTACGCCGCCCTGCTCAACATGCCGAACACGTTTTTCATCTTCACGGCTGGCGTAATGCTCATCAAGGGCGAATACAGCGTGAAGCAGTTTAACCCGAAAGTATTGCTGAGTCCGGCTCTGATTGCGGCTGCCGTGGCAGCCTTGCTGGTGGCGCTGGGGGTTCATACGCCTGATGTCATCGCCCGTCCGGTAACGATGGTGGGCAACGTAACGGTTCCTGCCGCCCTGATGATTATCGGAAGCAGCATGGCCAAGCTGCCCCTCAAGGAGATTATCGGCAGCCCGAAGGTTTACGCTGCCTCGCTGCTCCGCCTGGTAGTGGTTCCGCTGAGCCTCTACTTCTTCTTCAAGGTATGCGGCGTGAGCGATGTGGTGAATAATATCAACACCGTGGTGATTGCGATGCCTGTAGCTAGCTTCGGCACCATGTTCTGCCTGAAATACGGCAGGAACCCGGCGCTCATCACAGAGTTGACATTCATCACTACACTGGGTAGCATCCTCACCATCCCGCTTATCACCCTGCTTTTCGGGTAGGGACAGGCGATGGGACAAAACCTAAATGCTACAACTTAACATAAAAAAGAATGTATGAGAAAAAATAAAATGATAAAAAACAGCCGCCTCCTGCTGCTCGCTATGGCGCTCGGAGGCTTTACTAATCCTACACTGGCGGCACCGATAGAACACATCGGCGACCGCTACATCATGCACGTATCTGAGATGGATCTCACGGGCGAGGAATCGCTCCTCGATGTACTGATGATGTGCCCAGAAGTCCTTACGATGGACGGTAACACCATCATCGGCGGTGATCCTTTCGCCAATCTCTACGGCCAGTTCGTCATCCGCATCGACAACCAGGAATATGGTCTCGACTACGCTACCCTGCTCCATCATTTCAAGGCGAGGGAGATAGAGAGCATCAAGGTTTGCCAGAACTCTGAGGTGATGAAGGGATGCAGCAGTCTGAAAAAGGTGATTGACATCACCCTGCGCAAGGGTGAGAACGGAGTGAGCGGAAGAGTAGGTCTCTTCGGCGACACCTATGGCGGCGGAAAGGGCATCGTGAGCGTATTGAGCCAGCAGGACAAGCTGCGCATCCTGACCCACGTAGAGGGCAACATGCAGCGCACATCCAACAGCAGTCTGGGCGATAACCCTGGCGAAGGATCAAGCCTCATCAATCACTATTCGCACGAGGGAGCCAAGATGAACATCCTCTGGACTCCTACCGAGAAGGATATGCTGGAAGTGGATGCGATGCAGACCTACACCCGAAACCATTTTACCGGTACACTAGCCGACCATGTGCGCGCCTACCATCTCCAGGCAGACTATACCCGCCTGCTGGGCGAAAAGGGAGCGAGCATCCTCTTTACCCTGGGTGCCGAGAACATCAGCGACAACGGCGGAAATGCGGCAGATGCCAGTGCGGTACCTTATCGCAACCACGCTACCTATCCGTTTATGGTAGTGGAATATGCCACTCCGGTGATTTCAGAGAACCTCTGGCTTACAGCCGGTTTCGAGGGCGGACTGTCTATCGAGAAGAACTGTGTGGCTGATTACACCAACCACTCCAACTATCAGGATCTGTATGCGCAGCTGGATTATACCATCGGCAAATGGGGCTTCATGGTGGGCGACCGATTCCGCACCATCAATTTCCGTCCGAAGCAGATTGCTACAGAAAAGAACTGGAAGCATAGTACCCACAACCATAGCTACACGGTGAGCGTATATCACAACTTTGCACCGGGCCATACCCTGCAGGGCACATTCTGCCGCCGAATCTTCAATGCCGATTTTGGCGATTTCGTTACAGCAGGCGATATGGAGGGGGCTTGGCGTCCATACTACACCAAGGACATCAGCGAGCGCCTTGCCTACGTGGCAGAGCTGAAGCATACCTACAGCAAGCCGAATCTCGTAATAAGCAATTCTATCAAGAATATCCATCAGGATCTTCCGGGTATAGATCGCGACAACACACTGGGCATCGGAACTACTGCCTTCTGGCATAAGGGAATGCTGAGGATTACCGCCGGAGTGAATTATTTCTGGGAAAAGGCTGAGATTTTCGGAGGAGAAGAAGGTATGAACTCTAAAACCAGCAAATACAGCAATTTTGCGATATTCAAGCTGGCTCCACAGCTTTCATTGCCTGCTGGCTGGCGCCTGACATCCAATATGATCTGGTGCACCCGCCGCCACACGCTTACACCAGCCTATACGCCAGCCAATCTCTATGCCGAGGTGGGCGTATATAAGAACATTGGTAAGCATCTTACCCTGGAAGGCAGATTCCACGATATCGCCGGTCAGCATTTCGGCAACCGTGCAGCCACCATGGGTTTCACCTATTACTTCTAGTTCTTCCGGAAACAATTCGGAAAGGATTCAAACTGTATGGTTGAAACGGGCTGAAGGCCCAAAAGCTCCTAGCCCAGGGCATCGCCCTGGGGAATTATGGATGCAAGCCTGCCGCCCTGTAAGGGCAAAAGCCTTCAAGTACTAGGCAATATACAAAGCTTTTGCCCTTACAGGGCGCCTTGTTGACTGCGAGTAAACCCAGGGCGGTGCCCTGGGCTAGGAGCTTCTGCCCTTTCAGGGCGTATTGGGTAATTTCATCCGTACAATTCGGAAGGAACAATCATAAAAATGATGATCCCGACTCTCCAAGAAGAAGGAGGGTCGGGATTCTCATTTATATAGTATTTATGAACTTATAATCGTATGTTGATTCCTGAAAACATTTTATGTTGACTATCTCTCTCAACTATATCTTATGCTGATAACACTCTTTTTATAGAGAATCTCTCTGATATTCATTAAAAAATATATTGATATGACCAGAATTCCAACTTAACAATCTTTTTATCTTCAGATGAGCGGCATTCCTGCCTTCTCACATTCTGTTCTCATATCTTCCGGCCAGATACTAGCCTGAATCTCGCCGATGTGCGCCTTGTGGAGCAGCACCATGCAGAGACGGCTCTGACCGATACCACCACCGATACTCAATGGCAACTTGTCGTTCAGGAGCTGCTGGTGGAAATAGAGCTTCTCTCTATCTTCCTTGCCTTCCAGCTTCAACTGGCGAAGCAGGCTCTCCTTGTCAACACGGATACCCATAGAGCTCAGCTCGAAGCTTCTGCCCAACACCGGATACCAGATCAGGATATCACCATTCAATCCTTCCTTGCCATTCTCGGCTACGGTGCTCCAGTCGTCATAGTCAGGAGCACGGCCATCATGCTTCTTTCCATCGCTCAACTTTCCGCCGATACCCTCTACAAATACGGCGCCATATTTCTTGCAGATAGCATCCTCGCGCTCCTTAGGAGTCTTGTCAGGATACATATCGAGCAAATCCTGCGCATGGATAAAATGAATCTCCTTTGGCAGGAAAGGCTTCAGCTGTGGATAGTGCTCGCAAGCCAGAAACTCGGTGCGGAGGATGGCTGCATAGATGCGGCGAACCACATCTTCAAGGAATGAAATGGTACGATCACCCTTCGTAATCACAGCCTCCCAGTCCCACTGGTCCACATAGAGCGAATGAAGATTATCAAGCTCCTCATCGGCACGGATGGCGTTCATATCGGTATAGACACCATAGCCCGGCTCTATCTCATATTCTGCCAAGGTCAAGCGCTTCCATTTAGCCAGAGAGTGAACCACCTCAGCCTTTGCTTCACCCAAATCCTTGATAGGGAAAGTTACAGGGCGCTCCACTCCATTCAGGTCGTCATTGATACCCAAACCCTTCAATACGAAGAGAGGGGCGGTGACACGGCGCAAGCGCAACTCTGTGGACAGGTTCTGCTGGAAGAACTCTTTTATCATTTTGATACCCATTTCGGTCTGGCGCATATCCAGCAGCGCCTCATACCCTTCGGGTTTTATCAGATTACTCATTTTATCTATTATATATCGTTTATAGTTTCTTATTTTACTGTTTATCTTACTTTCACGCTGCAAAGATACAAATTTATTATTAATCTGCAAGCGTTTTTCGAAAATATTTCGCAAAATGATAGTATTTTTTAGATTTTAAGTATCATTTTGTAGAAAAATTCACCGCTTTTTCTCCCTATACATTATATATATAGAAAAAAAATGAGCCAAATATTTGGTTATTCGAAATAAAAAATGTACTTTTGCAGTCAATTACTCCTAAGGGGTAGGCGGCGTTTGCCGATAAATCACCAATTCTGGTCTCGTAGCTTAGTTGAATAGAGCGTCAGATTCCGGTTCTGAAGGTCGTGGGTTTGAGTCCCACCGAGATCACTACTACATTAAGATTTAATATAAGAACATGGATTTAGTAGAACGTTTCATTAACTATACAAAATTCGACACACAGTCGAGCGAAGACTCTGAAAGTGTGCCAAGCACGGCAAAACAGTTGGATTTTGCCAAGTACCTGAAGCACGAACTGGAGGAAGAAGGTCTGAGCGACGTAGAGATGGACGATATGGGCTACATCTACGCCACCCTGAAGGGCAATACCAAGAAAAAGACTCCTACCATCGGCTTCATCTCTCACATGGACACCAGCCCTGATGCCAGCGGAAAAGACATCAAGGCCCGCGTCATCGAGAATTACGACGGCGAGGATATCGAACTCAGTCCGGGCATCATCTCCAGCGTAGAAAAATTCCCAGAACTCAAGGCGCACAAGGGCGAGGACATCATCGTAACTGATGGAACTACCCTGCTCGGTGCAGACGACAAGGCGGGCATCGCTGAAATCGTACAGGCAATGTGCTACCTACGCGACCATAAGGAAATCAAGCACGGAGACATCCGCGTGGCTTTCAATCCAGACGAGGAAATCGGCATGGGCGCCCATCACTTCGATGTAGAGAAGTTCGGCTGCGACTGGGCTTACACCATCGACGGCGGCGACCTGGGCGACCTGGAATACGAGAACTTCAATGCTGCTGCTGCCAAGATCTACATCAAGGGCGTGAGCGTGCATACAGGTTATGCCAAGGGCAAGATGATCAACGCAAGCCGACTGGCTGTGGAATTCCAGAACATGATTCCTGAGACAGAAACTCCTGAACAGACCGAAGGTTACCAGGGCTTCTACCACCTGCTCGGCATCGAAAGCCGCTGCGAGGAAGCCAAGCTCAGCTACATCATCCGCGACCACGACCGCCAGAAGTTTGAGGCTCGCAAGGATTTCCTCGAAGACTGCGTCAAGAAAATGAACGAGAAGTACGGCGAGGGAACTGTTACGGCAGAAATCTACGACCAGTACTACAACATGAAGGAGAAAATAGATCCAAACATGCATGTCATCGACATAGTGCTCCGTGCCATGCAGGAGAGTGGCGTTCCACCTCGCGTAGAGCCAATCCGTGGCGGCACAGATGGTGCACAGCTCAGCTTCAAGGGTCTTCCTTGTCCAAACATCTTTGCCGGTGGCGTCAACTTCCACGGTCCTCACGAATTCGTGAGCGTACAGGTGATGCAGAAGGTAGTGGATACTATCGTAAAGATTGCGGAAATCACAGAAGAGTATAACGACTAATATATATGGGGAATTTAGGAGAAATCTAAATTCCCCATTTTCATAAACTGACTATTTTTTAGAGAGATTATCATTTTCATAAACAGAAAAATATGGCAGAAATTCCCTATTTAGTAAAAGACCTCGCCCTCATCCTGATGGTGGCTGGCATTGTTACCCTCATCTTCAAGCGGCTCAAGCAGCCTCTGGTGCTGGGTTACATCGTGGCGGGCTTCCTCGTGTCACCCCACATGCCATATACCATGTCGGTGATGGACGAGACGGATATCCAGACCTGGGCAGACATCGGTGTCATCTTCACCCTCTTCTCGCTCGGTCTCGATTTCTCCTTCAAGAAAATCGTGAAGATGGGAGCCTTGCCCATCATCGCCTGCATCGTCATCGTCTTTTCCATGATGATGCTGGGCATCAGCGTGGGCCACAGCTTCGGCTGGGGCAGGATGGACTGCATCTTCCTGGGTGGTATGCTCGCCATGAGTTCCACCACCATTATATATAAGGCTTTCGACGATATGGGACTGCGACAGCAGAAGTTTGCCTCCATGGTGATGAGCGTGCTCATCCTGGAAGACATCCTTGCCATCGTGATGATGGTGATGCTTTCCGCCATCGCCGGAGGCAACAATCCGGATGGCGAACAGATGTTTGCATCGGTACTGAGGATTGGCTTCTTCCTGGTATTATGGTTTATCGTGGGCATCTTTGCCATCCCGCTCTTCCTGCGCTCAGTCAGGAAGTTCATCAATGGCGAAACCCTGCTCATCGTTTCCCTGGGACTGTGCTGCGGCATGGCTGTATTATCTACCAAGGTAGGTTTTTCAAGCGCTTTCGGAGCCTTCGTCATGGGTAGCATCCTGGCAGAAACCATTGAGGCAGAGAAGATTATCAAGCTGGTAGAACCGGTAAAGAATCTCTTCGGAGCCATCTTCTTCGTATCGGTAGGTATGCTGGTAGATCCCAACATTCTGGTAGAATATGCCGTTCCTATCCTCGCGCTCGTGGCAGCCATTCTGATAGGACAGGCAACATTGGGAACCTTCGGATTCATGCTGGGCGGCGAATCATTGAAGTCGGCGATGCGCTGCGGATTCTCGATGGCGCAGATTGGCGAGTTCTCCTTCATCATCGCCTCACTGGGATTGTCGCTGGGAGTTATCAGCAACTTCCTCTATCCGGTAGTGGTGGCAGTTTCAGTCATCACCACCTTCCTCACCCCTTACATGATCCGACTGGCGCAGCCTTCCTATCAGCTGATGGAGAAGCATCTGCCTAGCAAATTCATCAACATCCTGAACCATTTTGCGATGAGCCGCCCCTCTACCCAACAGCAGAGTAAGTGGAAATCACTGATCCGCCAGATGGCCATCAACACCGTGGCATACTCCATCCTTTCGGCTGCGGCGATAGCGATGATGTTCACCTTCGTCCTGCCTCTGATGCGCAATATGCTGCCAGGCTGGAATCTTCACTGGTATGCCAACGCCATCACGGGTCTGCTCACCATCGTAATCATATCGCCTTTCCTGCGAGCCATCGTGATGAAGAAGAATCACAGCCCGGAATGGAAGCGACTGTGGGTGGAGAGCAGCATCAACCGCATTCCGCTACTCTTCACGGTATTCGTGAGATACGTCATCGCCCTGGGCTTCATCTTCTATATCATCAACTATCTGTCCCGATTCACCAATGCGCTGATGGTATGCATCGGAGCCGTGATCGTACTGCTGATGTTGGGTTCACGCCGCATCAAGAAACGAAGCATCGTGATGGAGCGCCTCTTCCTGCACAACCTGCGTTCGCGCGATATTGCCGCACAGGTGAACGGCGAAAAGCGCCCGCTCTACGAGGGTCATCTGCTGGACAGAGATATCCATATCAGTGAAATCGAGGTACCGGAAGACAGCATCTGGTGTGGCAAATCACTGAAGGAACTGCACCTCCGCCAGCGTTTCGGCATCGATATGAGCAGCATCCGAAGGGGGTCGCAGCGCCTGAACATCCCGAATGGCGACACCGTGATATTCCCTGGCGACAAGCTTCAGATCATCGGTAACGACGACCAGGTACACAAGTTTGCCCAGGCGCTCACCACCGAGCTAGCCCCGGAAGATCTGGAGATAGAGAAACGGGAGATGAAGCTCCGCCAGCTCATCATCAGCGGCGGAAGCGAATTTCTGGGAAAGACGCTGGAAGAGAGCGGAATCCGCAACAAGTACAACTGTATGGTTGTAGGATTGGAAGAGGGTCAGGAGAACCTTACCCACATTCTCCCTTCCCGCGTTTTCGAAAAAGGCGATATCATCTGGCTGGTAGGCGAAGAAGCCGACCTGCAGAAGATTCAGGAAAAGAGCTAAATAAAAGAACGAAAAAAGCTAGCAGGAAAAATCTGCTAGCTTTTTTGTTTTTTGCCATAAAAGATTAATCTTATGGTAATAATCTTATCTTACGGTGATAACCTTATCTTACGGTGATATGGAAGCAACCCTGTTTTACCTCGTATTTGATATAACAGCGGTTCTTCTCACGGAAATCCCTCAACACCTCGCTGAAAACCCACTTCAGGGTATCATCCTGCACCTGACGGCGAGGCTGCTTCTCCGTCTGAATCTGCTTGTACCGGTTGTAGCAGACATCGAAGGTAGTACCATAGAGATGGCACGAATTCTCGGTAGCATTGCCGTTTCGGGTTCTCAGTTTCGACACATCATCCTTGGTACGCAAGATACTGGTAACAATAATTTTATGCAAAGGAATGCCCTTAATCTGCAGCGAATCAAAATACGCCCGACCGATATCCTGCAACAATACCGAAGCCCTAGGCACCAGATAAGGAATGCTGTTGTTCAACTTATCCACATAAAAGAAAGGATTGCTGCCCACATACACCAGTTTACCCTTGCTATGCTCAGCCTCCTCACGGTTCTGAACCGGAGCCACGCCATGCCTGCTGGCAGCCACAATCTGTACATCCTGCTGATCAGGGAAGGTATTTCCGAAATGAGGCACCGAGAAAATGCGATGCTTCACCTCCTTGCCATTCTTATCGAAAAATATCGAAAAACTGCCATCAGAGGCTGTATCAGGAGTTACCGACAGTTCATCCTGAGCACCAGCCGAAGCCATTAAATCTCCTCTTAATGAATCGATTGCCGTACTGTCTTTCCCATCAGAACGAGCCGTTAACCTAGGCTCAGCCACACTCGGAAAAATAACACGGACCAGTGCCAACAACAGCACGACTACCAAAAAACCTTGCAAATATCTATTCTTACTAATCTTCATAACTAAAAATTTCCTGCAAAGGTAACAAAAAGTATTGAAATATTTGCTCAATTCACAGAAAAGTAGTAATTTTGCAGCGTTATATAACATTATTTAGAACATTAAGGTTGCAAACCAATAAGAAATATAAATATTTTGATAGAGAAACATATTATACTCGAAGATATAGATCCAGTGATGTTCTATGGCGTAGGAAATGGTAACCTACAGATGATTAAGTCACTGTATCCTAAGTTGCGTATCGTTGCACGCGACAACGTGATTCGTGTGCTCGGCGACGAGGAGGAGATGGCGAAAGCAGAAGAAGACATTGAGCTGATGCGCAAGCACTTAGCTAAATACAACATGCTCAATGAAGAGGATATCCTTGATATTGTGAAAGGCAAACAGACCAAAGCAGACTCCGTGAAAGGCGTGCTGGTATATAGCATCAGCGGCCGACCTATCAAGAGCCGCAGCGAGAACCAGCAGCAGCTCATCGAGGCTTACGAAAAGAACGATATGATATTTGCTGTGGGTCCTGCCGGAACCGGTAAGACCTACCTCAGCATCGCCCTTGCCGTGAAAGCCCTCAAGGAGAAAGCTATCAAGAAGATCATCCTCTCAAGACCTGCCGTAGAAGCAGGCGAAAAGCTCGGATTCCTGCCGGGCGACATGAAAGATAAGATAGACCCTTACCTGCAACCGCTCTATGATGCGTTGGAAGATATGATTCCTGCCGTCAAGTTGCAAGATATGATGGAAAAGCACATTATCCAGATTGCGCCACTCGCCTTCATGCGTGGACGCACCCTCAGCGACGCCGTCGTCATCCTCGACGAGGCGCAGAATACAACCTCACAGCAGATCAGAATGTTCCTTACCCGTATGGGCATGAACACCAAGATGATCATCACCGGCGACCTGACCCAGATAGACCTGCCTAGAGAGCAGCGAAGCGGACTGAAGGAAGCACTCAAGATTCTTGACGGGGTAGAAGGCATCGGAGTGGTGAAGCTGGGGCAGAAGGATATTGTGCGACACAAGCTCGTAACCCGCATCGTCAACGCATACGACAAGTATGACAAGGAGAGAGCGGAAGCACGAGAAGCGCTGAAAGCAGAAAAAGATAATTCAAAATAATCAGAATTAAGAATGAACAGAATGATTATTCAAAGCATATCATCAAGTTCAAAGTTCAAAATTCAAAGTTCAAAGTAAAATGAAAGCATTAACAAAAACAGATTTCCATTTCGATGGACAGAAGAGTGTTTACCACGGTAAAGTACGTGATGTGTATGACATTAACGACGACATCCTCGTGATGGTCGCTACCGACAGAATCTCAGCATTCGATGTTGTTCTGCCAAAGGGTATTCCATTCAAGGGCCAGGTGCTCAACCAGATTGCAGCTAAGTTCCTGGACACAACTACAGATATCTGTCCAAACTGGAAGTTGGCTACTCCAGACCCTATGGTTACAGTAGGTTTGAAGTGCGAAGGTTTCCGCGTGGAGATGATCATCCGTTCTATCCTCACCGGTAGTGCATGGCGTGACTATCAGAAGGGATGCCGCGAGATCTGCGGTGTGAAGTTGCCTGACGGAATGCGCGAGAACGAGCGTTTCCCAGAGCCTATCATCACCCCTACTACAAAGGCTGACGAGGGTCACGACATGAACATCTCTAAGGAAGAGATCATCGCCCAGGGCATTGTTAGTGCAGAGGATTACGCTGTAATGGAGGACTATACACGCCGCATCTTCGCCCGTGGCCAGGAAATCGCTGCCAAGCAGGGATTGATCCTCGTTGATACCAAGTATGAGTTCGGCAAGCGCGACGGCAAGGTTTATCTCATCGACGAGATCCATACTCCAGACTCTAGCCGCTACTTCTACGCAGACGGCTACGAGGAGAAGTTCGAGAAGGGTGAGCCACAGCGCCAGCTTTCTAAGGAATTCGTTCGCCAGTGGCTCATTGAGCACAACTTCATGAACCAGCCTGGTCAGACTATGCCAGAGATTACCGACGAGTATGCAGAGAGCGTATCCGACCGCTACATCGAGCTGTACGAGCACATCACAGGCGAGAAGTTCGACAAGGCTGCTGAGGAAGGCGACATCGCCGCCCGCATCGAGAAGAACGTAAGCGAGTGGCTTGCTGCACACAAGTAATATATAAATAAGGTATATTGCTCGACAAAAGTAAGTAATATATAAATAATGTATAAACAAGAACAGATTAAGCCCTACGAGGGCACAGGAGAAAAGGGAAAGTTGGTAGAGGAGATGTTTGATAACATCGCCCCTACCTACGACACCCTGAACCACCGCCTCTCGTGGGATATCGATAAGGGATGGCGCAAGAAGGCAATCAAGCGGCTTGCGCCCTTCTCTCCAAAGAAAATGCTCGACATCGCCACAGGCACCGGCGACTTCGCCATCCTATCCGCACAGATGCTGCATCCCGACAAGCTCGTGGGAGCAGATATCTCGCAGGGGATGATGGAGATAGGAAGACAGAAAGTGAAGCACCTGGGACTGGACCAGGTAATCCGCTTCGACAAGGAAGACTGCCTCAACCTCTCGTACGAAGACAACACCTTTGATGCGGTAACAGCCGCCTTCGGCATCCGCAACTTCCAGAACCTGGACCAGGGACTGCGCGAAATGTGCCGAGTACTGAAGAAGGGAGGACATCTCTGCATCGTGGAACTCACCACTCCAGTCAGCTTCCCGATGAAGCAGCTGTTCCACATCTATTCGCATACCGTATTGCCTATCTACGGTAAGCTGATATCGAAAGACCAGAGTGCCTACAGCTATCTCACCAAGACCATCGAGGCATTCCCACAGGGAGAAACGATGATGGAGGTATTCAAGAAGGCAGGATTCGAAAAGGCTGAGTTCAAGAGACTCACCTTCGGCATCTGCACCCTTTATTTCGCAACAAAATAAAACAAAGATATTATGGACAAGTATGGACTCATAGGTTATCCCCTAGGACATTCGTTCTCAAAAGGCTACTTCAACGAGAAGTTTGAGAACGAGGGCATCGATGCCCAATATATCAACTTCGAGATTCCATCCATCGAGGATCTCACCGAGATTCTCGACTCTAATCCGGAGTTAAAAGGCCTCAATGTAACCATCCCTTACAAGGAGAAGGTAATCAGTTATCTTGATCAGGTTAGCCCCGAGGCAAATGCCATTGGAGCTGTCAACGTGGTGAAAGTGGAGCATAAAGGCGACGAGACTATCCTCAAGGGATACAACAGTGATGTCATCGGTTTCACCCAGAGCATCGAACCTTTCATCGAGTCTTTCCACAAGAAGGCATTGATTCTCGGTACGGGCGGTGCATCCAAAGCCATCAACTACGGCTTGAAATCGCTCGGACTGGAGACTGTCTTCGTGAGTCGATACGAACGTCCAGGTACTATCCAGTACGATAAAATCACCCCTGAGGTCATCAAGGAATACAATGTCATCGTGAATTGTACGCCTGTAGGTATGTATCCTCATGTAGATGAGTGCCCTCCACTGCCTTACGAGGCGATGGATACCCATACACTACTCTACGACCTCATCTACAATCCCGATGAAACCCTCTTCATGAAGAAGGGAAAAGAGCGCGGAGCCACAGTGAAGAATGGCTTGGAAATGCTCTTGCTGCAAGCTTTTGCATCATGGGATTTCTGGCAAGAAGAAAAATAAGCATATCATAAAGTTCAATGTTCAAAGATCAAAATAAGAATATGAGTAACAATAGATACATGATGCGCGGTGTAAGCGCAGCAAAGGAAGATGTTCACAACGCTATCAAGAACATCGACAAGGGTATTTTCCCACAGGCTTTCTGCAAGATTATCCCTGATATCCTGGGAGGTGACCCAGAGTATTGCAACATTATGCATGCCGACGGTGCAGGTACCAAGTCTAGCTTGGCATACATGTACTGGAAGGAGACTGGCGACCTCTCTGTATGGAAGGGTATCGCTCAGGATGCTATCGTGATGAATACCGACGACCTGCTCTGCGTGGGTGCCGTAGATAACATCCTCGTCAGCTCTACCATCGGCCGCAACAAGATGCTCATCCCTGGCGAGGTGATCTCAGCTATCATCAACGGTACTGACGACCTGCTCCACGAGATGCGCGAGATGGGTATCGGCATCTATCCTACAGGCGGTGAGACTGCCGATGTAGGCGACCTGGTTCGTACCATCATCGTTGACTCTACCGTAACCTGCCGCATGAAGCGCAGCGACGTCATCGACAATGCCAATATCCGCCCAGGCGATGTTATCGTAGGTCTTTCTTCTACAGGTCAGGCTACATACGAGAAGAAGTACAACGGCGGTATGGGTAGCAACGGTTTGACTTCTGCCCGCCACGATGTATTCGCCAAGTATCTCGCAGAAAACTATCCTGAGAGCTACGATCACGCAGTGCCAGACGAGTTGGTTTACAGCGGTAAGTATAAGTTGACCGATGAGGTTGAGGGTTCTCCTATCAATGCCGGAGAGCTGGTACTCTCTCCTACCCGTACCTATGCCCCAGTAATCAAGAAGCTCCTGGATGAGCTTCGCCCAGAGGTTCACGGTATGGTTCACTGCACAGGTGGTGCCCAGACCAAGGTTCTGCACTTCGTAAGCGAAAACTGCAAGGTAGTGAAGGACAACATGTTCCCAGTACCTCCACTCTTCAAGGCAATCCACGACTGCTCAGAGACCGACTGGAAGGAGATGTATCAGGTATTCAACATGGGTCACCGCATGGAAATCTACGTTCGCCCAGAGGTAGCCGAGAAGGTTATCGCCATCAGCAAGAGCTTCAACATCGATGCCCAGATTGTGGGTCACATCGAGGAAGGCAAGCGCAGCCTGACCATCAAGAGCGAATTCGGAACATTCGAATACTAAAAAAGAATTTAAAATTAATGGATAATAACAACATATTACAGAAGCTAGAAGGCTTAGAGAACCGATACGAGGAAGTAAGCACCCTCATTACCGACCCTGATGTCATCGCCGACCAGCCACGCTACGTGAAGCTCACCAAGGAGTGGAAAGACCTTGGCGACATCATGGACGCACGCAAGCGATACATCAACTGTCTGAACAGCATCAAGGAGGCTAAGGATATCCTCGCCAACGAAAGCGACCCTGAAATGAAGGAGATGGCTCGCGAGGAACTCAACGAGAACGAGGCGCTGCAGCCTAAGCTCGAAGAAGAAATCAAGATCGCCCTGGTTCCTAAGGATCCAGAGGATGCCAAGAATGTACAGATGGAGATCCGTGGCGGTGCCGGTGGCGACGAGGCTGCCCTCTTCGCCGGTGACCTCTTTGCCATGTATAAGAAATATTGTGAGTCTAAGGGATGGACCATCAGCGTGACATCTGTCTCTGAAGGTGCAGTAGGTGGATACAAGGAAATCGACTTCGCCGTAAGCGGAACAGACGTTTATGGTACCTTGAAGTATGAGTCTGGTGTTCACCGTGTTCAGCGTGTGCCAGCTACTGAGACTCAGGGCCGTATGCATACCTCAGCCGCTACCGTGGCTGTATTGCCAGAAGCAGACAAGTTTGAGGTGAACATCAACGAAGGCGATATCAAGTGGGATACCTTCCGAAGCTCAGGTGCCGGTGGTCAGAACGTGAACAAGGTGGAGTCTGGAGTTCGCCTCCGCTATCCTTGGAAGAACCCTAACACAGGCGAGGTAGAGGAAATCCTCATCGAGTGTACCGAGACCCGTGACCAGCCAAAGAACAAGGAGCGTGCCTTGAGCCGCCTCTATACCTTCATCCACGACCGTGAGCATCAGAAGTATGTTGACGATATCGCCAGCCGCCGTAAGAGCCTCGTCTCTACCGGTGACCGTAGTGCGAAGATTCGTACCTACAACTTCCCACAGGGCCGTGTTACCGACCACCGTATCGGTTACACCACCCACGACCTCAATGGTTTCCTGGCTGGTAACATCCAGGATATGATTGATGCCTTGACCGTGGCTGAGAACGCAGAGAAACTGAAAGAAACAGAATTGTAAAACCCTTACCGAGGTTTTGTATGTGGCTCCGCAGTTTTAAAGCTTTTGCCCTTACAGGGCGACAGGTCTGATGACATGATTACCCAGGGTGTTGCCCTGGGCTAGGGGCTTCTGCCCTTTCAGGGCGTGTGGAGCAAACATCTGAAATTCAAGTGTAAAGCAAACAACTGAAATTCAAATAACTTAAAAAGAAATGAACAGAAAAGAACTTGTAGAGCAGATTTTCGCCAAGAAGAGTTTCTTGTGCGTAGGTCTTGATACAGATATCAATAAGTTGCCTAAGTGCATCACAGAGAGTGAGGAAATCCAGGGCGCAGAAGCAGAGATGATGTTTAAGTTCAACCAGGCTATCATCGACGCAACCGCTCCTTACTGTGTGGCTTACAAGCCAAACCTGGCTTTCTACGAGAGCCGTGGTATCGACGGCATGATCGCCTTCGAGAACACCATCAAGTATCTCAAGAGCCACTATCCAAACCACTTCATCATCGCAGATGCCAAGCGTGGAGATATCGGCAACACATCCAAGATGTATGCCCAGACTTTCTTCGAGGAGTACAATCTCGATTCTGTAACCGTAGCTCCTTACATGGGCGAGGATTCTGTCAAGCCATTCCTCGAGTATGAAGGCAAGTGGGTCATCCTCCTGGCTTTGACCAGCAACAAGGGTAGCCACGACTTCCAGCTCACAGAGGACAAGGAAGGCGAGCGCCTTTTCGAGAAGGTTCTGAAGAAGAGCCAGGAATGGGGCAACGATGAGAACATGATGTACGTAGTAGGTGCTACTCAGGGTCAGATGTTCGAGGACATCCGCAAGGTAGCTCCTAACCACTTCCTCCTCGTACCAGGTGTAGGTGCCCAGGGTGGTAGCCTCCAGGAGGTTTGCAAGTATGGCATCATCAAGGATTGCGGTCTGCTCGTCAATTCATCTCGCGGCATCATCTACGCTAGCAATGGCGATGACTTCGCAGAGGTAGCAGGCCAGAAGGCAAAGGAACTCCAGGAGGAAATGGCAGCCGAGCTTGCCAAACTGGGCTAAGTCTCCCGCTAGGCGTCCCGCCAAGAAAGTCTCCCGCTAGGCGTCCCGGCGGATTTGAAATCCGCCGTAAAAAAGGTTCGACCTATTAAACCGGGGGATTTGCAATCCCCCACCAAAAATAAGATTTTAGGCGCAAAGTATCTTGAAAAAGAGGCTTTGCGCCTAAAAAATACCCATTTGTTTGCGAAAAAAGCAAAATATTACGAAAGAATGACAAGATTCTAAATTTATTTTGTTATTTTTGCAAACAGAATGTGTTTCCTAAAAGAGAATCTTGCAAGGAGACCCTAAGTAAAACAAACTAGAAGATTGATAAATATGGAATTTACCGCAGCGCAAATAGCCCAGTTCGTTCAGGGCCGTGTGGAAGGTGATGAGAATGCAACAGTCAACACCTTCGCTAAAATCGAAGAAGGCAAGGAAGGCGCTATCTCGTTCCTTTCAAACCCTAAATATACTCACTTCGTGTACGACACAAAGTCGAGCATCGTACTCATCGACGAGAACGTGGAATTGGATCATCCTGTTTCTACCACCCTCATTCGTGTGAAGAATGCATACGAGTGCGTGGCAAAGTTGCTCCAGATGTATGAATCAATGAAACCTAAGAAGACGGGCATCGACCCATTGGCTTTCGTTTCTCCAAAGGCTAAGGTGGCTGAGAACGTCTATATCGGTGCTTTCGCCTATATCAGCGATGGCGCAGAGGTGGGCGAAGGTAGCCAGATTTATCCTCACGCTTACATCGGCGAGGGTGTGAAGATCGGCAAGAATGCCCTCATCTACCCTCACGTAACCATTTATCACGGCTGTAAGCTCGGCGACAACGTAACTCTCCATGCAGGTTGCGTCATCGGTGCTGATGGCTTCGGCTTCGCTCCAGGTCCTGACGGATACGACAAGATTCCTCAGATTGGTATCGTTACTATCGAGGATGATGTGGAGATTGGTGCCAACACCTGCGTTGACCGCTCTACCATGGGTTCTACCTACGTTCGCAAGGGCGTGAAGCTCGACAACATGGTTCAGATTGCCCACAACACCGACATCGGTGCCAACACCGTGATGTCTGCACAGGTGGGTGTAGCCGGCAGTACCAAGGTAGGCGAATGGTGTATGTTTGGCGGACAGGTGGGTCTTGCAGGTCACATCACCATCGGCGACAAGGTATTCCTCGGAGCACAGAGCGGTGTGCCAGGCAGCCTCAAGAGCGGCCAGCAGCTCATCGGTACTCCTCCTATGGAGCAGCGTGCTTACTTCAAGTCACAGGCCATCTTCCGTCGCCTGCCTGACATATACAAGGAACTCAACGACCTGAAGAAGCAGATTGAAGAATTAAAGAAAAATAAATAAAACTATATATAATTATGTCAAAACAGAAGACACTGAAAGGTAGCTTCTCTCTTTGCGGCAAGGGATTGCACACAGGCTTGAGCCTCACCGTGACTTTTAATCCTGCACCAGAGAACACCGGTTATAAGATACAGCGCATCGACCTCGAAGGCGAGCCTATCATCCAGGCTGTAGCTGAGAACGTCGTTGAAACCCAGCGTGGCACCGTACTCGGTAAGGGCGATATCCGCATCTCTACCATCGAGCACGGTATGTCAGCACTCTATGCCCTCGGCATCGACAACTGTTTCATTCAGGTAAACGGTCCTGAGTTCCCTATCCTCGACGGCTCTGCATCTATGTATGTAGAGAAGATTCAGAGCGTGGGCATCCAGGAGCAGAATGCAGAGAAGGACTACTATATCATCCGTCATAAGATTGAGGTGAAGGACGACAACGGTTCTGTCATCACCATCCTTCCAGACGAGGAGTTCAGTATTACGGCTATGTGTTCTTTCGAGAGCAAGTTCATCAACAGCCAGTTTGCCACCCTCGACAAGATGGAGACCTATGTTGACGAGATTGCTTCAGCACGTACCTTCGTTTTCGTTCGCGATATCATGCCATTGCTCCAGGCTAACCTTATCAAGGGTGGCGACTTGGACAATGCCATCGTTATCTACGAGCGCCAGGTAGAACAGGCTCAGCTCGATCAGCTCGCCGATCATCTCAAGGTACCTCACATGGATGCCAACAAGTTGGGTTACATCCAGCACCGTCCTTTGCAGTGGGAGAACGAGTGTACTCGCCATAAGCTGCTCGACATCATCGGCGATATGGCACTCATCGGTAAGCCTATCAAGGGTCGCATCATCGCTACCCGTCCGGGCCATACCGTAAACAACAAGTTCGCCCGTCTCATGCGCAAGGAGATCCGCAAGCACGAAATCCAGGCTCCTATCTACGATCCAAACGAGGAGCCAATCATGGATAATATCCGCATCCGTCAGCTCCTGCCTCATCGCTACCCAATGCAGTTGGTAGATAAGGTCATCGCTATGGGTCCTACCAGCATCGTGGGCATTAAGAACGTAACCAGCAACGAGCCATTCTTCACCGGTCACTTCCCAGAGGAGCCAGTAATGCCAGGCGTTCTCCAGGTAGAGGCGATGGCACAGTGTGGCGGTCTGCTCGTATTGAACCAGCTGGAAGAGCCTGAGCGCTGGAGCACTTACTTCATGAAGCTCGACGACGTGAAGTTCCGCAAGAAGGTGGTTCCAGGCGATACCCTCCTCTTCCGTGTGGAGTTGCTCGCACCAGTACGTCATGGCATCAGCTCAATGAAGGGCTATATGTTCGTAGGCGATCAGGTGGTGGCAGAGGCTACTTTCACTGCACAGATTGTTAAGAACAAGTAATAATAAGATAGAAATATGAATCAGATTAGTCCATTAGCGTTTGTTCATCCAGAGGCAAAACTCGGTGACAACAACATTATCGGTCCTTTCTGCTATATCGACAAGGACACCGTTTTGGGCGATAACAACGTATTGCAGAACAGCGTTACCATCCACGTGGGCGCTCGTATCGGCAACAATAATGAATTCTTCCCAGGTGCCAGCATCTCTACCAAGCCTCAGGACTTGAAGTTCAAGGGCGAGGTGACAACCTGCGAGGTGGGCGACAACAACAGCATCCGTGAGAACGTTACTATCTCTCGTGGTACTGCCTCTAAGGGCAAGACCGTGGTAGGCAGCAACAACCTCCTGATGGAGACTGTTCACGTGGCTCACGACTGCGAGCTGGGCAGCGGCTTGATTATCGGTAACTCTACCAAGTTTGCCGGCGAGGTGGTTGTAGATGACAACGCCATCGTCAGCGCCAACGTTCTCGTTCATCAGTTCTGCCACATCGCAGGCTACGTGATGATCCAGGGCGGTTGCCGTTTCTCTCAGGATATTCCTCCTTATATCATTGCCGGCAAGGAGCCAACCCGCTATTGCAGCATCAACCTCATCGGTTTGCGTCGCCGTGGTTTCAGCAACGAGACCATCCAAAACATCCACGAGGCTTATCGCCTGCTCTACAGCAAGGGCATCCTGAAGGAAGGTATCGAGGAAATCAAGAAGAACCTTGAGGTGACTAAGGAAATCCAGTACATCATCGACTTCGTAGAGAGTTCTCAGCGAGGCATCATCCGATAATGAAAACTTTAATTGTAGTGCTCGGTCCTACCGGTGTAGGTAAGACCGAGCTCTGTCTTTCTCTGGCAGAGCATCTCTCTATCCCTATTATCAATGCCGACTCCCGCCAGATCTTCGCAGAACTCCCTATCGGAACCGCAGCACCTACTGCCGAACAGCAGCAGCGGGTGAAGCATTATTTCGTAGGAAACCACCACATCGAAGATTATTACAGCGCAGCCCAATACGAGGCCGATGTGATGAATCTCCTGGAAGAAGAAATCTTCAAGAATCACGATGTGGCGCTTCTTACAGGCGGCAGTATGATGTATATCGATGCCGTATGCAAGGGTATCGACGATATTCCTACCGTGCGGGGTGTCATCCGTACCTGGATGAAACAGCGCCTGGAAGACGAAGGCTTGGAAGCGCTGGTAGAAGAACTCCACAAGATGGACCCGGAGCATTGGGCGATAGTAGATAAGAAGAATCCCCGCCGCGTGGTGCATGCCTTGGAAATCTGTCACCAGACTGGCAAGACTTATACTTCTTTCCGAGTAGCCGAAAAGAAGCAGCGTCCTTTCCGCATCATCAAGATAGGTCTGAACCGCGACCGTGCCGAATTGTATGACCGAATCAACCAGCGTGTGCTGATGATGATGGAGGATGGCCTGGAGGCAGAAGCCCGAAGCGTATATCCACACAAGGGGCTCACCGCCTTGAGAACCGTGGGGTACAAAGAGATGTTTGCCTATTTCGATGGCGAGATAGACAGGGATGAAGCCATCCGCCAGATACAGTCGCATAGCCGTGAATACATGCGCAAGCAGCTCACCTGGTTTAAGCGAGATGCTGAAATCCACTGGTATCATCCCGACCAGCAGGATGAAATCATCCGATTTATCGATGAAGAGATATAGACATAATCGCCCGATAGCATCAAAGAATATGCTATCGGGCGATTTTCATATCATAAAATCCTACATCTCCACCTGATTCACAATCTCACCATCAAACATATTGATGATTCTATCGGCATAATTGGCATCATGCAGCGAGTGGGTTACCATCACGATGGTAGTGCCTTCCTTGTGCAACTCAGAAAGCAGCTCCATCACCTCCTTGCCATTCTTGGAATCCAGGTTTCCAGTAGGCTCATCGGCAAGAATCAGCTTAGGATGCGGCAGGATGGCACGGGCGATAGCGGTGCGCTGCTGCTGACCGCCCGAAAGCTGCGACGGGAAATGCTTGGCACGATGGGATATCGCCACTCGCTCCATCACATCCTCGGCACGCTTACGGCGCTCCTTGCCCGAAACTCCCATATACAGAAGCGGCAACTCGATGTTCTCTACCACATTCAACTCATCTATCAGGTTGAAACTCTGGAATACAAAACCTATCATACCTCTTCTTATCAGGGTACGCTCGCTCTCCTTCAGCGTGCTCACATCCTTGCCGTCGAGCAGATAGCTGCCGCTTGTAGGATTATTCAGCAGACCAATGATGTTCAGCAAGGTAGATTTGCCACATCCCGAAGGACCCATGATGGCAACAAACTCGCCTTCCTTCACCTGCAAACTGATATTACGCAAAGCCCAAGTCTCCACTTCCTCTGTCTGAAATACTTTCTTGATATTATTTAATTGAATCATAATCTTTATCGTTTCTTTAAATTCGTATTATACTTTTATACTTTCAAATGACGCATTCTATTCCTTAGCCAGAATCTCCGAAGGATCCACCTTCATAATCTTGCGTACCTGGCAGGCGATGATAGCAGCAATGAAGCCTATCACTATCACTATACTCAGGATGATAGGGAAGACAGGATTGATTTCTACCATATCGAACATCTTACTCAGAACAATATGGAACAGCAACATGGCTACCACCGCAAACACCATGGCTATGAGCGTGATCACCAGATAGGTTCGTCCGAAGAGTTTGGTAATATCCCTTGTCAGGGCACCGTTCACCTTACGGATAGCCACCTCCTTCTTGCGGGTCTGTGTATCAAGCATCACCGTACTGAAGATGCTTATCAGGCAGATAGCCAGACTCACGATAGCCAGGATCCACGCAATATTTTGCAGTATTTCCAATGCAAACATTTCCCTCGCCATATAGTAACGCAGATTGGATGACATCGGTTTTACCACCGCAGGCTCCAATTTCTGTATCGTTCTATCTACGGCAACCTGCATCTCCTTATATTCACCCGGCTTTGCCACAAGAATATAATGTGTGGCACCATAAGCCTCTTTGGGGTCAATGACTATGAATGAGTATATATCAGTTTTCATACTCCCTTCATAAGGTACCGACTGGAACGTTCCGGCTATCTGATAGGAATCCATCTCATCTACGGTCAATATATCATTAGGAGAAACATGATATTGACGCATAAGCTTATACAACTCCTCATTTACCAGGATACATTTCTTCCGGTTTGCCTTCGGCTTCCAATTCACCTTGATCTTGAAGAAATCGAGATAGGAGGTATCTGATGTCATCTGAATTTTATAATTCGTCACATTACTATAGCTAACAAAAAGATCATCTTTCCAAACAGCCTTGCTGAACTCCTCGTTCTCTGCCAGTTCGTTAACTTTCCAAAATCCATAGCTATAAGGAATCCATCGTTCTACCTGCGGCAAATGGATGAGCTTGTCTCTGAGGCGCTGGACATTTTCTGCCGCATTTGTCTGCAGAAACAGACTCTGCTTATATGCACGCTCGTCATCAGGTATATGATTGAAATCTGCCATCTTGCCCACCCAGCACAGGAGGCAGAATGTGACACCCAGGAAGAACATACTGATCATCACCTGCACACCCAACATCGTATTGCGGAACCAATGGTTATGACTTCTTCTCATTCCTGATTCGAGTGCTTGCGAATGCTTACAAATTCGACTCAGCACAATCCAGATAATGGCGAGACACAACATCATCACTACCAGACCAATCACCAGACTATAGAGATACAGATGACTGATGGTTCCTAACTCAGAGGTGATTTCTGCAAACTGAGGCTTTGCCAGATAATCACAAATCCAGGCTCCCATCAATACTGCCACCAAATAAGCCACCAGCACGATCATCACCACCTCGGTAGCAAACATAGAGAAGAGTTGGAGACGTGTGGCACCATTGGTAATTCGAAGCGAAATTTCACGTCTGCGCATCCAGAACAGCTGCGTCTGCATCCTCAGGAAACCGATGATGGCAGCCAGCAGAATCAACGAACCAATCAGATAAGTAATGGAACAAGCTATTGCTACGGTAGAATACTCTTCGCTCAACCGATCTTTCAGCTTTTCTGTTTTTACCTTCAGCCCCAATGGTTTCAATCTGCTGTTCACCTCTGCTTTCAACTGTTGTGGCGTGCATCCCTCTTTCAACACCACATACAAATTCACAGCATAAAATTGCTCGGGATCCATATCTTCCAACTCCCATGGCGAGTAAAAGAGAGCAGAACTGTTTTGCTCAGTCAATGATAAGTCTTGATAGACATCCACCAATCTCAACTGATAATTTCCATAGTCTTTACTCAAACGAATACTTGCACCCACAGGATTCTTGTCACCAAAGATTTGCTTTGCCTGCTTTTCGTTGATAATGGCATCATGAGACCCCAGCACCTTAATCTTTTCGCCCGTAATGGCAGAACGGATACCAACAAAGTTGGGATAATTTCGATCAAGGGGAACTGCATCCAACTGCGTCTTTCGCCTTGTATTGCCGTTTAGGGTAAACTCAGCCCAGCCGCCAGTAAGCATACCATTAGGAGCATAAGGTCCCTGCTCTATACAACGAGGTCCTCCATTCGCCTTCACCGCCCTTACGATATCACAATTGATACGAATTGAATGATCCGATTGACGTTTTTGGATGGAATCGAATCTGAGGTTATAAACCCTGTCATAATAAGGTTCATGGTTAATGGAAGCCATGCGGAAATTCTGCAGAAACGAATGCACCGTGGCAAGCGTCACCATACCGATGGCAAGCGACAGGATGCTGCCCAGCGTCTGCACCTTGTACTTGAGAATGTTGCGCAGGGCAACCTTCAGGTTGTGTAATAACATATTCATATTTTTAAGTCTTTATAATTTATTTACGTGAAAAATTGAATTTTATTATCTATGATGGATGATGATTTTTGATAATCCAAGATAAAAGTCTATCTCAAATCTATCTCTTTTTCGCTGGCAATTTGGGTATATCCGCTTACGATAACCTTGTCGCCCGGCTTCAATCCGGAAGTGATTTCGAATTGCTGCGGATTCTGTCTGCCAACATTGATATTCACCCGCTGCGCCTTCTTGCCATCGTCAGATACCCGGAATATCCAATATCCGTTGGTCGTTTGGAAGAAATCACCATTCGGAATCACCAAGGCTTGTTCCGGCTTGCCCAATTCCAACAGCACCCGATAACTCTTGCCCAATCGGATATTGGCGGGAGTCTTGCCGCTGAAAGTTAATTCGCAGACAAACTGATGGTCCTTCACCTCAGGAATCACACGCGATACACGCAGTGGAAACTGATGACCGTCATACTCAATATGGGCAGGAAGTCCGGCGATAACGCGGTCGATGTAATACTCAGCCAGCGAAATCTGCAATTTAAACTGGCTCATCACCTTAATCTGTCCGATGCTCGCCCCGGACGAAACCTGCTGACCTTGGGTTACCCCCAAATAACTCAGTTGTCCGCTTACGGGAGCCCGAACCACCAACTGCTGGGTGCGGCCCTTCATTCTCAATAATTTCTTGTTGGCTTCCATCCGGTTGGCAGCAATCATTTCGCGCTTCAATCGGGTAGATACGGAATCATGCTTCAGGTTTTGCATCTGCAAGAGCACCTTCTGCCGCTGATATTCGTAATCTTCCTCAGCCACCTCCAGTTCCGCCTTACTCTTGATGCCCATACGATATTCCTCCCGGCTCTGCTTGAGCGATTTCTTCAAGCTCGCCATCTGATGCTGGGCATCCAAGGCTTGCTGGCGCAGGTTGATGGTCTTCTGCGTCATCTCAATTTCCTGTTCCTGACAGTTGCGAAGCTTACTGCTCCATGCATCCTGCTCATCATCGATAGAATGATAGAGTTCCGGATTCTGAAGCACCAGGATGGTATCGCCCTGCTGCAGCATGGCTCCTTCTTCAGCCACCACCCGTTCCACGAATCCATTCTCCATCGCATTCACCTGGATGGTCTTGTAGGGATGAACCAGTCCTTCTACATCCACATACTCCCAGAAAGGAGCCTTCTTCACTTCGGCTATCACTACGCTATCCATATCCACCCTTCGGGTGCCCGAAGTAACGATCAGGAAAAGGGCATAGATCAGGATGGCGATGCCTGCTGCACCCGACAGGATAGGATATCGGTAGCGGATATACCACGGTTTCGGTTGTTTCTTTATATCCATATTATTCTGCTGTTATTCATTATTCTATAGGAAGTTCTTCCTTCAGTTCTTTATTGTGCTCGAAATCGAATCCCGTCATACTTCGGAGCGTATAGTAAAGACTCCAGTAAGTTCGCATGGTCGAGATGTAATTGCGCCGGGCAGCATCTTTCTCGCTGATGGCTGCATTCAGGTCGAGTATCGAGTTGCGACCCATGATATAGAGTCGGCGCGCCACCACATGTCGCTTCTCGGCACGCTGGTCAGTGAGTGATGCCACATGCACCTTTCGGGCTTGCATGTTAAACTGCAGCACCAGTTTTTCTACATTCTGGTAGAAATCCCTCATGCCTTGCTCCACCTGCGTCTGGGTAAGCGCCAACTGCGATTTGGCTTCTCTTACCCTACCCTTTCCCCGTCCCCAATCCAATATCGGAAGGGCGATGGTGATGCTTGCCGATTGCTGGCTCATCGGACTGCGATAGGCAGCACCGATATCTGCTCCCGTCTGCGAGAGTCCAAACTGCATATAGAGTTCTGCCTTCAATCCGGCATTGGCACGAGCCTGCGCCAACCGGCTTTCGCTCTCCTTCTGGATATGACGGTAATAATCGGGATCCGGACTATTCAACAAAGCCCAATCTATCGCCCGTTGCAAAGGAACCTCAAAGGCAGGCACCTCTTCCGGCATCACCAGACTGATGTCCTGCGATTGTTCCAACCCCAGAAACGAGCGGATGGTCTGCATCTTCTCCCGCAAAGCCACCTGGGCATCCATCACATTGGTCTCCTCGTTCAAACGGTTGATTTCCAGCTGTAGCATCTCGTTTTCCGAAATCGTTCCATTCTCATATCGCCCCTTCGCCATCTGATAAAGCGTATCAGCAGAAGCAAAGTTCTGTTTTGCCATCTCCCATTCTGCTTGCGCCGAAGCCAGACCAAAGAAATGTTCACAGGCTTTTGCCGAAACAATCTCCAACGTTTCGGCATATCGCTTTTTGGATTCCCGGAACCGGATAGGTTCTATCCGTCGATTCCATTTCAGCGAGTTATAGCCAAAAAGACTCTGCTCATAACCCACGATAAAGGGTTGACTACTATAGGCTGTTATCTTATTGTGCAACTCATCCAAGCGGTTGAGCGAACTCTTCACAAAAAGGCTACCACCCGTCAGGGAGATATTCTGGTTGATTTTCAGAGTAAGGTCGGCACTCAACTGATCTTGCTTCAGAAAGAGGGCCGTACCATCCGACTGGGTTATCTTGTTCACCTCCTTATTAATATAAGGTGAAGATGAGAGGGAAAGCGAAGGCAGATAGTTGGCCTGATGATACCGATAAGCCCAGTAAGCAGACAGAAAGGTATTGCGGGCACTCTGCACCGATGGCGACTGCCGCTGCGCCATCGCAATGGTAGCCGCCAAGTCGAGCTGCAAAGTGTCGGCCTGGACATTCATGGCTGCAAGCGCCCATGCTATGAATATATAATTCTTTATCTTCATGATGATTACTTTTGCAAAAACTAACACAAAAGCCATGCCACAAAGATAAAGATATGATTATCAGGAAGATAAGAAATTCAGGATATAAAAAAGCCGTGCGAAACCGCACGAAACGTGTGCGATTTCGCACGGTGCGCACATCCTCAATATGATAGGCATCCGTCTCTATCAGGCAGGAAGCACCACGCTAAAGGTGGTTTTATCGCCTGGTTTCGAAGAGGCGGTGATGGTTCCACCATGCAGGGTTACTATCTGCTTGCAGATACTCAACCCGATGCCCGAACCGTTCGTCTTGGTAGTAAAGAACGGCACAAAAATACGCTCCATCACCTCCGGAAGGATTCCCTTACCATTATCAGTAATGGAAATGATGAAATCGCGCTTGTTGCTCGAAAGATGAGTAGTAAGACGGACATAAGGAATCTGATTTTGAGCAGATGCAGCCTCATCGGAAAGATCTGCAGCCTCATCATTCACTCGATTCTCCACTGCTTCCTGTGCATTCTTCAGCAGATTAATCAGTACCTGTTCTATCTGCGAACGATCCATCAGCAACCTCTGGTCTTCGTTTTCTATCTCATAATGGAATATGGAATCCGGATAAAGATGCTGCAAATCAGCCACCAGATCACCAATCCTTACATCCTCAAACTGAGGTTTCGATATGCGTTGCAACTTTCGATAGTTCTCCACAAACTGCAGCAAGCCATTGCTCCTTCGATTGATGGCTTGCAATGCCATCAGCAGATCATCATGCTCCAGCGTATCCTGCTCCACCCCTACACATAGCGTATCAGCCAAAGAGATGATAGGAGTCAGCGAGTTCATGATTTCGTGGGTCAATACCCTCACCAGCTGCTGCTGCGCATCCGTCTCATTCTTCTGAATCACCGGTTGCACATTCTGCAAGGTATAGAGGCGATAGGCAAAGCCTTTATTAAAGAAGTTGACCACGCTCAATACAAAGTCTGCCTTCCCCGCATGCTGACTTCCGGCATCCAAAGCCTTCTTTCCAGCTGCAACCTCGTTGGTCTTGGTCTCCAATTGTACCAGTTTCTGCAATCCCGGCTTCAGCTGCATCATCATTTCCGGAAGCGCCCCATCCAGCACCTGCAAGTCGTGCAAGTGATGAATCGAAAAACCGCAGAGTCCATCCACGGCAGCCCGATTCATCCAATGCACCTTTCCCTGTTCATCCGCCACAATGAGAAAGGCATTGATGGTATCGAGCATCGTTCCGAAATACTGGTATTTCGCTTCCTGCAGCAAAGTGGTTTCCCGAAATTCATTCACCACTTCGTTAATCTGCTCTGCAAGATTCCGCTCTTCTCCCCTCAGATGATCCAACGAATACTGAAGCGAGAAGTCACGGGTGCGGATAGCCTCAATCAGTTGGCGCATCCGCTCATTGCTCTTATGATTGAATAAGTTATTGACGATTGACATAGTTTCAAAAATTTCCGAAGCATTAAACCCCGAGTTTGTCGATTTTCCTGTAAAGGGCGAAACGGGTAATACCCAGCAACTCTGCGGCCTGTGTAAGATTTCCATTGCTCAGGGAAATGGCGCGCTTAATGGCTTCACGCTCCAAGGTCTGAAGATTGAGCGAATCAACCTTTATGGAACCTGATGAAGAACTTGATGAAGAATCTGATGAAGAAGAACCCAATGCCACCACAGAATCCTCCAATCTGATATCCTCGGCAGCCAGTTCCGTCTTATCATTTAATACGATTGCCCTCTCGATGCAATGCTGCAGCTCTCTTACATTCCCCGGCCAGGTATGTTTCAGAAGTTTCTGTTTGGCAGATGCACCCAGCCTCACATCACCCACACTATATTTTCCAGAATAAATCTTCAGGAAATATTCTGCCAGCAGAACGATATCCTCTCCACGTTCACGCAGCGGCGGAAGATGCAGTTCAATGGTATTCAACCGATAGAAGAGGTCCTGCCGGAATGTTCCTTCTCCCACCTTCTCACGCAGATGGGCATTCGTAGCCGCCAGAATCCTCACATCTACCCGGCTCACCTTATTGGAACCAATGCGCTGAGTCTCCCGCTTCTCAATCACCGTCAGAAGTTTCTGCTGCATCGGCAGGTTCAGATTTCCAATCTCATCCAGAAAGAGAGTACCGCCATCCGCCGTCTCAATTCGTCCTTCCTTCGCATTCCTGGCATCCGTAAACGCCCCCTTCTCGTATCCGAAAAGCTCGCTCTCGAAAAGATTCTCAGGGATACACCCCAGGTCGATATTTACAAACGGCTTCCTTGCCCTGCCCGAAAGCTGATGCAAGGCATGTGCCACCACATCCTTTCCCGTACCATTCTCTCCGGTAATCAATACGTTGGCATCCGTAGCCGCCACACGCATCATCTGCGTTTTCAGTTCCCTCATGGCAGGGCATTCGCCAATCATTCCCGCAAACACATCTTGAGAAGATACAACAGACTTGGAATCAGAACATTGATTCATATTCAGTTTCAGTTCCGATTCCTTTTCCTGCGAATCCGAAGAATCCAGATTCCTTTCCCTGCTCAATTCCACGGCACTCTTCACCGTATCGAGCAGTTTATTCCTATCCCATGGTTTCGGAATAAAGTCGATGGCTCCCGCCTTGATAGCCCTCACCGCCTTCTCCGTATCCACGTAAGCCGTGATAAACAGCACCACGCTCTTGGGGTTATGCGCCAGAATCTTCTTCAGCCATTCATACCCCTCTTCGCCACTGATGGCATCCCGATGGAAGTTCATATCGAGCATGATGACATCAGGCATGAACGAATCCATCATTCCGATGATTCGTTCAGGCGTATTGATAACTCTAATACCCTCCACGTATGGTTTCAAAAGCATATTGAGCGACAAGAGAACATCCTCATTGTCATCCACTATCAGTATCTTTCCTTTTTTCTCCATTGCCATCATTTTTAATTATTTTGCCCACAAAGTTACTGCAAAAAAACGAGATAGCTTCGAAAAAAACATCATTTCTTCCAAAATTCTAAACAAAAGCGGTCTCCCAACCGCTATATTCCGATATTTTAAAGAAATAACGAAGAAATTTCCGAAAATATTTGGTGATTTCAAAATTTCGCTTTATCTTTGCACTCTAGTTATCAAGAAATCTCGGGGTTGACTGGATTTGACGGCGAGATGAAATGGTACGTAAGCATGCGGAGGCTCGTTGGCTACCTCCTAAATCCTAGTGAACAAAAAATTAATTGGCGAAAATAACTACGCTCTCGCTGCTTAATCGAAGTACAGTAGATTAACTTTATTCCGGCACAAGGTGCTGGAACGGGACATCGCTCAACGGATGTAGTTCCGAATCTTGTTGATCAAGCGGTGCAGGTAAATCGGAAATAGTTCATGTACGCCTCATTGCATGGATGAAATTTTAGAGGATAAGGGTATGATTGGTGGTCCAGGTCTTGTCATACCTCGAAAATTGAAGGCTGGAATAAGCATGTAGAAAGCGTATGGTTTCCTTGTGCGGACGAGGGTTCGATTCCCTCCAGCTCCACCCTATAAGCAAATAAGCAGCTGAAAAAATCAGCTGCTTATTTTTTGTTTTTATAATATTCTACAATCTTTATTTCTGCTTTCACACATTCTCAAACATTCTGATTATCAGCAAGTTTAGTGTGAAGGCATTTTTAGGAGAAAAGTATGATAGTATAAACACCAGAAACTGATACTTCCTACAGCTGAAACCGATAGCTCCAGGAAGAGATGCTGATAGTTCCAACAGGGGAAGCTGATACTATCTATGAGAGTAATTGATACTACCAGTCATTGGCTGACCCGGGTCATCCATATAGATGACCCGGGTCAGCTATATGGATGACTCTAGTCAGCTATAAGAACTACTCAAACCAATCGATAAAAGATAGCATCTTTCCGCCTTTCAGCACCTATCATCTCTCCTCACTCCTCATAACCGTTATTCCCGCTTCACACATCACCCACATTCTCTCTTCACAATTTTCCTTTCACACTCAACTAACTATGATACTGATAGTTAACATAAAGTGTGAAAGCATTTTTAAATAGAAATACAAAATACAAACCTGCAGTTTCGTATCTATATTCTTTTGAAGAAGCCTTCATGATCATCATCTGACAAATTTCTTTACAACATTCCCTTTTGCTTTTATGACATAATTAGCTTCTTTTACGACATCTTTTACGACATCTCAATGGAATATCTAATAATTAACTATATTATTACCCAGTAACCATCCTTAAGACCTCTAACACGTTTCATTACATGGAAATCGTCTCGAAGGATTCTGATTTCAGAGAAGTTTTTCATGTCATCTTTCATATCACCTTTCATGTCACCTTTCATGTCACCTTTCAGAATTGGTCCTCCTAGACAATCCGGATTACATGGTATGTCTATCAAGAAAAACGATCGCTCTTCATCTGTCTCTATCGTAGCACGTGGCGATCTGTTTTCACGCAACTTCTGTTGAATGGTAGGAATACCTGTAGCTCGCCCCTCAGTCAAGTCTAACTCTTTCAAGAACTTTCCTAAACGATGGTTTGTGTATCGACGAGAACGAAGCATACGAGCTTCTTTTATAGCCTGCATAGATAACTTTGAAGCCTTTTGGTGTAGTTTCCAACAAGTCCATTTGGTCAAGAACTATTTTCAAGTTGTCACCAGTTAAATCTTGGTCAGCCAGACCACTACCTACTTCGACCAGAATATCTCTCAACAAAGCTATTCAACCATTTTTCCTCTTCATTATTCTCCTTTCACCCTCAAACTACTATGATACAAAGAGTTAATATGAATGTGAAAGCATTTTAAAATGGGTATAAAAAGGATTTTTATACCCATTTATACTAAACTTTGCTTTTACGTTTTATACATTGAACATCATATTCTATTTCACCCATTTCATCAAATCGTCATAATTGGTTACCTTATGTTAGTAGATGCCCGAACCTGAGAGTTGCTCGAAGAGCCTGTCGGCACAGGCTATCTTGCCATCTTCTATGCCTCGCAAGTCGAGGGTTGACATGCTGCCCTTGGT
>NZ_JBBNGE010000034.1:0-36946 GCF_040095255.1 Segatella sinensis
TTTACTGAAAGCTGCTACTAACGACTCATAAATCTACCCTTAATCGTGTATTGGATGATAGTTGCGGATTTTAGGTATATATAAAAGGGCGGTAGACACCCTATCTTTTCTTCAAGCTTTTTAAAAAGCTAAAAATCACGGGCTCAAATAGTTAAATCATCCCCTAAAAAAGGGGAAAAACAAAGTTTATTCTAATAATTTAGATTAATTAACTCACAAACATTAAAAAAACGGATTTATTTATTTATCTTTGCAGCGTAAAAACTTAAACAAGAAATATCTGTATGGCAAAAAGCATCATACCTCACACTAAATGGTCTGCCTCTAAGACAGCTCTTTTGAACTTGCTCATAGAACATGGAGGGCAAACTATCGCCGAACTATCCAGTAGTTTGGGGGTAAGTGTGCCATATACTACCAAGACTCTGAACGAGCTCATTGAGGATGGCTTGATTGAGGTAACAGGCAAGAAAGACAATTACTCGAAGAGAGCGCCAAAGATCTACGACCTCATCGCAACATCCGGATATTTCCTCGGCATAGATACAGGAAAGCAAAGTCTCACCTTCGGCATCTGTGATTTTTGTGGAAACATGGTGGCAGAACCTGAACTGATACACTTTGACTACCAGGACACCCCGGAATGCTTCGACCGTTTCATCAACCTCATCAACGAATACATCCAGAGATCAGGCATCGCGAGAAGCCAGATCAAGAAGGCTTGCATGAGTATCGGTGGACGAGTGAATCCGGAGATAGGCTGTGCCTATAATTATTTCACCTGCACGGAAATGCCGCTGGCAGAAGCGCTGACCGAAAGACTCGACCTGCCTTTCTGCATCGACAACGATACCCGCTGCATGACTTACGGCGAATATCTGAAAGGTGTCTGCAAGGGATTGAAAAACATCATCTTCGTAAACGTCAGCTGGGGCATCGGCATCGGTATCATCTTCGACGGCAAGCTCTATCTCGGAAAATCAGGCTTCTCGGGTGAAATCGGACACATGCACATCTATAATAATGACATCATCTGCCATTGTGGAAAAACAGGTTGTATGGAAACGGAAACGTCAGGATCGGCATTGCTGCGCAAGATGAAAGAAGCTCTAGAGAACGGTGGAACATCCGTGCTGTCCGACAAGGTGAAGAACCAGCATCAGGAACTCACCCTGCAGGATATCCTCGATGCCATCAAAAAAGAGGATGTGCTCAGCATCGAGACCCTGCAGAAGGTGGCGGTGGAACTGGGAACCAATCTCGCCGGCATCATCAACATCTTCAATCCGGAGATGCTGGTCATCGGAGGAGACCTCTCGGTGACAGGTGCTTATCTTACCCAACCTATCTGCATGGGCATCAAAAAGTTCTCGCTCAATATGGTGAACGAGGATTCGCAGGTTGCCGCCTCTACCCTGAAAGAGCATGCAGGACTGATTGGAGCCTGCCTTATGGCAAGAAGCAAGTACTTGAACAATTAATAGATTAAGAATACATTATTAATATATAAGAATACATTAACTAATAAACATATATCAACTATGCGTGTAATTATCGAAAAGAATTACGATGAGTTGGCTCGCTGGGCAGCTCGTCACGTTGTGGAGACCATCAAAGCTTTCCACCCAACAGCAGAGAAACCATTCGTATTGGGTTTGCCAACAGGTTCATCACCTATTGGTATGTATGCAGAAATCGTAAAGGCTGTCAAGGCTGGTGAGGTTTCTTTCAAGCATGTACTCACTTTCAACATGGACGAATACGTAGGTTTGCCAGAGGCTCATCCAGAGAGCTATCATTCATTCATGGCTCGCAACCTCTTCGACCACATCGATTGCCCTAAGGAGAACATCCACATTCTCAATGGTAACGCTGAGGATCTCGAAGCTGAGTGCGCTCACTACGAGGAGATGATTGCAGAAGCAGGTGGTATCGACCTCTTCATCGGTGGTATCGGCCCTGATGGTCACATTGCTTTCAATGAGCCATTCTCTTCTCTCAACTCCCGTACTCGCGTGAAGACTTTGACTACTGATACCCGCATCGCTAACTCCCGTTTCTTCGGTGGCGATATGAACGCAGTACCAGCTACAGCCCTCACAGTAGGTGTTGGTACCGTTATGGCAGCTAGAGAGGTGATGATTCTCTGCAATGGTCACAGCAAGGCTCGTGCCCTCCAGGCAGCTATCGAAGGTCCTGTTACTCAGGCTTGGACTATCAGTGCACTGCAGACTCACCAGCATGGCATCATCGTTTGCGATGAGAGCGCTACTGACGAGTTGAAGGTAAGCACCTACAAGTACTTCAAGGACATCGAAAAAGACAACTTGTAAAAAAACAAAGTAATAACTATAAAGACAAGAAACTATGAGACTAAATCTTAGTTCAGAAATTGTACTCAATAAGGTACCATTGGCATACTACAAACCAAAGACTACAGTAGAGTACTCAGAGATCTCCAGAATGGAGAAAATTCATACCGACATCTTCGCCTCTTCCATGGAGGGTGCAGCTCACGTAGCTGACCAAGTAGAGAAGGAAATCAAGGCAGCTCAGCACGAGGGCAGATATTACGTGATGGCATTGGGCACAGGCTTGTCGCTCACACCTATCTACAAGGAATTGCAGAGAAGATGCGAGGCTAAGCAGCTCAGTTTCAGAAACGTGGTAGTATTCAATGCTTACGAGTACTATCCAGTACAGAAGGAAAGTTCTCTGAAGAGCATCAACCAGTTGAAGGAGCGCTTCCTCGACCATGTTGACATCGATCCACAGAACATCTTCACATTGGATGGCAGTGTGGCACAGGACGCAGTGCAGGATACCTGTCACCTCTACGAGAAGCGCATCAAGACCTTCGGCGGTCTCGACATCGCTCTCCTCGGTATCGGAAGAATGGGTAATATCGCTGCCAACGAGCCAGGCTCCGGCATCCAGTCTATCACCCGTCTGATCCTCATCGGCAATACTTCCCGCGAGGAAATGGAGAACAGCTTCGGCACCAACGAGCAGGTTCCTCCTTGCTCTCTCACCATGGGTATCGCTACCCTGCTCTCTGCCAAGAGTGTTTACCTCACAGCATGGGGCGACGAGAAGGCTGAAATCATGCAGAAGGTAATAGAAGGAAATATCACTGACACATTGCCAGCTAGCTTCCTCCAGACTCATCCTAATGCAAACGTAATTCTTGACCTGAGCGCTGCTTCTCACCTGACACGTATCAAGCATCCTTGGCTCGTAACAAACTGCGAGTGGACAGACAAGCTGGTACGCAGTGCATTGGTATGGCTCTGCCAGAAGTTGCACAAGCCTATCCTGAAGTTGACCAACAAGGACTACAACGAGAACGGTCTGAGTGAGCTTCTGGCTCTCTATGGCTCAGCATACAATGCAAACATCAAGATTTTCAACGACTTGCAGCATACTATCACAGGCTGGCCAGGCGGTAAGCCAAACGCTGACGATACCTATCGTCCAGAGCGTGCGAAACCATTCCCTAAGAGAGTGATCGTATTCTCTCCACACCCAGACGATGACGTGATCTCTATGGGTGGTACTATCCGCCGATTGGTACAGCAGAAGCACGAGGTACATGTAGCTTACGAGACATCCGGTAATATCGCAGTAGGCGACGAGGAGGTTACAAGATTCATGCACTTCATCAATGGTTTCAACCAGATCTTCGCAGACTCCAAGGATAGCGTGATCTCTAAGAAATACCAGGAAATCAAGGAGTTCTTCGCACACAAGAAGGAGAGCGATTTCGATACCCGTGACATTCTGACCATCAAGGGCCTGATTCGTCGTGGCGAGGCTCGTACAGCTTGTACATTCAACGAGATTCCTCTGAACCGCGTTCACTTCCTTGACTTGCCATTCTATGAGAGCGGCAAGATTGAGAAGTTGCCTATGACAGAGAAGGACGTTGAGATCGTTAGAGCATTGCTCCAGGAGGTGAAGCCTCATCAGATTTATGTTGCTGGTGACTTGGCTGACCCACACGGAACTCACAAGAAGTGTACCGACGCTGTTCTCGCAGCCATCGACGAGGAGAAGAAGGCAGGCGCAGAGTGGTTGAAGGACTGCCGCATCTGGATGTACCGTGGCGCTTGGGCAGAATGGGAGATTGAGAACATCGAGATGTGTGTTCCATTGAGCCCTGAGGAGTTGAGAGCAAAGCGTAACTCTATCCTCAAGCACCAGTCACAGATGGAGAGTGCTCCATTCTTGGGTAACGACGAGCGCCTCTTCTGGCAGCGTGCAGAAGACCGCAACCGTGGCACCGCCCAGCTCTATGATGAGTTAGGTCTGGCTTGCTACGAGGCTATGGAAGCATTTGTGGAGTACATTCCACTCTAAGCCTTCCATCGCATACTCAAGTTGATATATAATAATATAGATCTTCATTCATACTCTAACCTATATCAACTATTCATTTGACAAAACTAATTGTACGAGAATAATTAGTTTGTGCCCTTCTGCCGAAAGACAGGAGGGCATTTTTTATATAAAAATTTGGGATTTCGTAAGAAATATCGTACCTTTGCAAGCAAAAAGCAAAACAAACGATATGAAAAGAATCAAAATGCCACTCTTGGCAAGAATCATCCTTGCCATTCTGCTGGGCGTAATCTTCGGCAATTTCTTCAATGAAGCAGCCGTCAGAGCGTTCCTCACCTTCAACGGAATCTTCAGCCAGTTTCTTGGCTTTATGATACCGCTCATCATCATCGGTCTCGTAACACCTGCCATTGCCGACATCGGTCATGGAGCCGGAAAACTTCTTCTTGCCACCGTAGGCATCGCCTTTGCCGACACCATTCTGGCAGGTCTGCTAGCCTATGGCACAGGATCTACTCTCTTCCCTCACATGATTGCCAACTCGGCTCATGTGGCAGTAGATAAAGTGGAAGAACTCAAACCGTTCTTCGAAATCAAGATACCTGCCATGGTAGATGTGATGAGTGCCCTCGTATTCTCCTTCATTGCCGGACTGGGCATTGCCCACAAAGGCAGCCGCACGATGCAGAAGATTTTTCAGGAATTCAAGGAAATCGTTTCCGGTGTCATCGCCAAAGTCATCATTCCCCTCCTGCCCCTTTACATCTTCGGCATTTTCCTGGGTATGACTTTCTCGGGTGAAGCCTACCATATCCTGCTGGTCTTCGCACAGATTATCCTCGTGATACTCGTACTCCATATTGTGATCTTACTTTATGAGTATCTGCTGGCAGGCGGCTTGTCCCACAAGAATCCTTTTAAGCTGCTGCTCAATATGCTGCCAGCCTACTTCACGGCTCTCGGCACCTCTTCTTCGGCAGCCACCATTCCGGTAACACTGAAGCAGACTCTGAAAAACGGGGTTACCGACGGCATTGCCGGCTTCACCATTCCGCTCTGTGCCACCATCCATCTCTCGGGTTCTATGATGAAGATTACCTGCTGTGCGCTTACCATCTGTCTTATCAATGGTTTGCCTTGCAATCTGCCTCTCTTCCTCAACTTCATCTTCGTGCTCGCCATCTGTATGGTGGCAGCTCCGGGTGTACCGGGAGGAGCCGTGATGGCAGCGCTCGGTCCGCTCGCCTCCGTATTGGATTTCAATGCCGATATGCAAGCACTCATGATAGCCCTTTATATTGCAATGGACAGTTTCGGCACCGCCTGCAATGTAACAGGTGATGGCGCCATCGCCGTTGTCGTGGATAAGATATTCAGAAAGGATCAATAAGAGATAAAAAAGGTGTGTCATGGAATTATGACACACCTTTTTTATTTCAAAATCTTAAAGTTTTAGAACTTAATCCAGGTCAGCTTCTTCCATATTCCCTCGAAAGGACCATGGGAATGGTACTTGAGCCAGAGGTTGGAGAAGAGGCATTGTACTACCACCATGGCAATACCCACAAAGAAGGCATAGGTGATGCCGAGCTTCGTCTGGAGATTGAAGCCATAATAAGCAAACAGTCCACAACCGATGATAGACTGGAGAAAGTAGTTGGTCAAACTCATCTTACCAAACTGGCGCAGGAACGACAATCCCTTTCTAAACCATTCCTTTCCGTACCATAACAATACGAATCCTGATACTACAAACGAGAGGATGAAGAAGTTGTAGATAGGATAAAGCCAATTGTTCCATGTTTCCATGTGGCGCACATCAGCGATGCCTCCCACAATCAATACCAGGATGGAAACCACCAGCACCTTCTTCCACAAAGCCAGGTTGTTGTTCTCATTGTAGAACCAACGCTTTCTACCCACCAGCATTCCGAGTATGAAGAGGCAGATAGTCTGCGTATGTCTTCCCTTCATCATGCACCAGTAATAGGTAGCCACCTGTCCGTATCGCAGGTTGCCATAGGCATTCTCCAGGAAACTGCCGTGCTGATGACCATGATACATATTTCCATACACCTCTCTCAACGACGACGCATCTACCTGCCATCCCGAAATGAGGGAATAGATTTCTATCGGTTGGATAAAGAGGAAGGCAACCACCCACCAGAGCCATTTGGTAGGAAGATAACTCAATGGGATGAGAACCAGTCCATAGATGGCATAGGAGAAGAGGATGTCGCCATCGAAGAAGGCGGTGTTCACGATACCGAGCATTGCCAGGAGGAACATTCGCCAGGCGAATCTACCCGAAAAGCAATTTCCCCGCTGCTGCTGGTTATCGTTCATGATGAAGAAGCTCAATCCGAAGAGCAGGGCAAAGATGCCATACATCTTTCCCGACAGCAGCAATGCCAGCACATCTGCCATCCAATCATCACACCCCAGCGTATAAGCATGCGCTATGCTTCCATCGTACATATTGAAATGCTCCACGGAGTGATAGAGAATAATACCTGCCACGGCCAATCCTCGCAAGGCATCAGCCACATCAATACGGCTGTTTTTCAATCCTAATGTCTTGTAAAAATTCATTTTGATATTGTATGTTAGTTATTATTAGCGTACAAAGGTAAGTGCAAGCCAGTCATCGAACTTCACATTCTGGAAGGTATGGATGCCCAGCTTCTCGGCAGCCTCACAGTTTTCCTTCAGGTCATCGATGAAGAGGGTTTCGTCGGGATGGATGTTCGCCTGCCTGATTACCTCCTCATAGATGCGGGCATTAGGCTTTGCCAGATGCATTCTCTGAGAGAGGAAGCACTGCTCGAAATAATCCTCTACCCCATAGTTCTGATAAGGGAAGAGATGCTCCACGCAATAATCCCAATGCACATCAATGGTATTACTCAGGAGGAAGAGGCGATAGCCAGCCTTCTTCAACTGAAGGAGTCGCTCCTTTTTCTCATCAGGAATCTCCACCAGCATCTTGTTGGCAGCAGCGATGATCTCTTCATTCACCACATCAGCTCCAGTCAACTTACGGGCTGCTTCACAGAATTCTTCGGTGGTGATCATTCCCACACCCAGCTTGCTCATCAGCTTCATCCCCTCACTCTGAGGATTTGAATCAACTAATTCCCCCATTCCTATCGCCTTGAAAGCCCCGATGCATCCTTCCGGATTGAGCTTCACCAAGACATTGCCTAAATCAAATATGATATTCTTGTATTGCATAATCTATATCTTATTTTGAATCACACTTTTAATCTTTAATCAGATACTTACTGCAAAAGTACTGTAAATTTGGGAGAGAACAAATGTTTTTGGGAAGGAATGCCGGGAATATAACATTTATTAGTAAAAGAGAATCTCCTTCCCTTATCCGTATGTAAACAATATTCTTAAGAAAGAAAATCAGGCAAAAAAACGTCATGAAAAGATTATCAGTTATCGTCTGCCTCTTTATGTTCGCCCTGATGCCTCTGCTGGCACAGGTGAAGCAGACCGTTGCCGTGCTCGGCGACTCGTATTCAACTTTCGAGGGTTTCATCCCAAAGGGATATGCCACCTGGTACACCACGGCGGTTCAAAAAGCAACCGATGTCAACAAGGTGGAGCAAACCTGGTGGTGGCAGGTTATCAAGGAAGGTGGTTACAAGATGGGCAACATCAATTCCTATTCCGGTTCCACCATCTGCAACACCGGCTATCGCGATGAAGATTACAGCGACCGTTCATTCATCAACCGCACTACCCTGCTGGGCAATCCGGACATCATCTTGATTTGCGGCGGAACGAACGACAGTTGGGCGAATGTCCCTATCGGCAATTACCAGTACAGCAACTGGAAGCGTGCCGACCTCTACTGTTTCCGTCCTGCCCTGGCGAAGTTGCTTTCCGATCTCCGTCAGCGCCATCCGAATGTAGATATCTACTTCATTCTAAATTCTGAGCTGAAGGATGAGATCAATGAGTCAGTAAAAAAGATCTGCAAGACCTATCAGGTTCCGGTCATCGCCCTTCATGACATAGACAAGAAGAACGGCCACCCAACTATCAAGGGAATGCGAAGCCTTGCCGACCAGGTTCTGAAGGTGATAAAGAAATAAAATTACCGCAACATAACTTTCCAAAGAATGGATATAAATTGTTCCGTCTTTGAATCCGCCGTAATAGCAAGCCACTTTCAAAAACACTCTTCACTCTTCACAGAAAGGGCATAAATGCCTATAGATTAAAAACTTACAAGGGTGAAGAGTTTACGCCACTCTTCACCACTCTTCACGCGGAGCCGCTTACGGAAAAACGGTGAAATCTGTGGGACATAAAAAAATGGTTTCAGCCCCCCCCGACCAAACAGGGCGAGCTTCCGTTTCAATTCCGTGCGTAATCCGAAGGTGAAGGGGTGAAGAGGGGTGAAGAGTGGTGAAGAGTAGTGCGTAACTCTTCACCTTTCGCACCCCCAGTGTTTATCGGGGTTTCAGCCGATTTAGTGAAGAGTGAAGAGTAAAAAAGCGAGTGGTTGTTTTACCAGCTCCCGACGTATCGTTTTGTGCCTGGCAATGGCAGGTTATTGCCCTGGTAAGGGGCAATGTTGTGCCATAGTGAGGCAATAAGCGCTACAAGCCGCTTTACGCATCGTCAGTACTATCATGGCGACCTCTCAGTAACGTCTTTGCGCCTTGTAAGTACTATCGCTGTTGCTTGTAAGTACTATCGCTGCTACTTGTAAGTACTATCATTGTAGCATCGGTTTTACGTAAAAAGTCTTCGGAGTAACCTTTACTTGTTGCCGGAAGAATTAATATTATAAGCCGGAGAAGCCTATATCTTCAGCCGCACAACAGCTGTTGTGCGCTTGCATAACAGCTGATATGCGCTCGCCCAACACCTGTTGTGCAAGCGGAAATCAGCTGGTGGGCGATGAGTTGTTGGATGACACCATACCCACTTTCAATCTTGAATTATGAAGCATTTGCCTTGATCGTACTAAACAATCAAGGTGCTACAGTACAAAGAATCTTCCTCCTCTAATGATCCATTGTTTTGCTATTGCTTATTCCTCAGCTCTTCTATCAAATCATTTACAATATATGTATCACTCATTAGATGCAAGCCAAGTTCTTTGTCATGTAACATACGGCAAACATCAGAGTCATAGAATATCTGTAATGCTCTGTCGGTTGATATATGTAACGTATCAGCTAGTTGCTTTATGACACGAGCGATTTTATTCCATAATAAGAAATCCAACATAATTATATCCTTTCATATGATTTGAATTGCAAATACTTATCAACTATCTCTTGGCTTAAAATGAACCTTGATATAATATTTGCTTTTCCATTATTCTTTTCTTTCCCAATTTTTAAGAGCTTCGACCACATCACTTGCCACAGCTTCCCGGCTCTCGGTATGTAGAGTGTCATAGCAATCTTGAATGAGACTCTTGATTAGTCCCACCTTATCCAATCGCTTTCTCATTTCAGACGGCGATATACCCATTTTTTGTGCCGAAGCCTCGATAGCCAACACCGTAAAGGCGAGGCGGTCAAACTCTGGGGCACTTTTCTGTAATAGTTCTCTATCTTCCATTCTTTACAAAATATTGTATTTAAATGCAAATTTAAAGATTTTCTCTGATATTCCACTTAATTTCGGAATTAAATAAAGAAAAATAGCCCGATTTTGCCAATTTCTTTGTTGATAATGGATGAAAAATCATCAGCTACGGAATTGGCAAACAATTAAATTATTAAAGTTATGTTTCAATCCACACACCCACGAAGGGTGTGACGGCAAGAATCAACTGTCGAGCAACAAACATCAAGTTTCAATCCACACACCCACGAAGGGTGTGACACAGATAGAATATTGCCGTCACTACCATGACAGTGTTTCAATCCACACACCCATACAGGGTGTGACTCATAAGGGTAGTAAGACTACAGCGGTTTGGAAGTTTCAATCCACACACCCATACAGGGTGTGACGAATGGTTCAACTTATAATAATCTCCAAGTTATGTTTCAATCCACACACCCATACAGGGTGTGACAGAACAGCCGCTATTATGGCGAGCAGTTACTATAAGTTTCAATCCACACACCCATACAGGGTGTGACGGACAAAAATGCACAAGCTCAAAGAGACTGGCAAGTTTCAATCCACACACCCATACAGGGTGTGACTGACGTTGCTAATGTTATTCTACCTACATATGGGTTTCAATCCACACACCCATACAGGGTGTGACAAGATTTATTTATAGATTTTTTATGAAATGGTTAGTTTCAATCCACACACCCATACAGGGTGTGACATTAAGTCCCTTATGGGTATCTTCAAACTGCTGATGTTTCAATCCACACACCCATACAGGGTGTGACACTATTCAGATTGCCATATTAACGAAATTTATAAGTTTCAATCCACACACCCATACAGGGTGTGACTATCAATACGTTTATCATCAGAATCAACCAAATCAGTTTCAATCCACACACCCATACAGGGTGTGACGCCATTTTGCAATTTCTTACATTACATTTCACGTGTTTCAATCCACACACCCATACAGGGTGTGACTGCCGCAGCTTTTAAAGCCTTACCTAATTCCCAAAGTTTCAATCCACACACCCATACAGGGTGTGACTCTTTGCGGATAAAGATAATGACAGAAGCGTTGAAGTTTCAATCCACACACCCATACAGGGTGTGACTCTGATTGTCTTGATAAGTAACATTTCTATTAACAGTTTCAATCCACACACCCATACAGGGTGTGACGCATTTCACTCCAATTTCTTGGGAGAGATTTCTGAGTTTCAATCCACACACCCATACAGGGTGTGACAGTAGCTTTCATTTCTATCTCCCATTCTTCTATGTTTCAATCCACACACCCATACAGGGTGTGACGTCGTCGATATAGCTGTATGCGCTTACCTGGTCGTGTTTCAATCCACACACCCATACAGGGTGTGACTGTAGGTTTGGCGCTGGTCATTCATTGTTTTCCTGTTTCAATCCACACACCCATACAGGGTGTGACGCCGCAAAGATACTTTTATTCAGGCGTGCAAAAAGTTTCAATCCACACACCCATACAGGGTGTGACCTGGTCTCTGTGTACCTCATACCTTTGAGGAACAGTTTCAATCCACACCCCCATACAGGGTGTGACCAATAAACTACCGCCATCTCCATTTAAGGAGCAAGTTTCAATCCACACACCCATACAGGGTGTGACATGAGTTGACGGTAGCGATTGATGTATTATCGCTTGTTTCAATCCACACACCCATACAGGGTGTGACTATTAACTAATGTCCTAGGTAGGCCACAAATGCAGTTTCAATCCACACACCCATACAGGGTGTGACAAATCAACGGCTTGTTAAGCATAAGGCTTTTGTTGTTTCAATCCACACACCCATACAGGGTGTGACGGTTAGTGGTGAGCCTTTAATTTAGTTTGCTTATGTTTCAATCCACACACCCATACAGGGTGTGACGTAGTTGGTCCATATTCGCCATTAATGAAGATTCGGTTTCAATCCACACACCCATACAGGGTGTGACCGGAGACACTGCACCAGCAATTCCACTTAAAGTTGTTTCAATCCACACACCCATACAGGGTGTGACTACGTCAGCCCGATTATCTATCTTGATTCGGTCGTGTTTCAATCCACACACCCATACAGGGTGTGACAAATTGTGCTCATCCTCCATCAAAGTATTCTGATTGTTTCAATCCACACACCCATACAGGGTGTGACATAATGACCGTTTAAATGCTTGGTGTGTTGATTCTGTTTCAATCCACACACCCATACAGGGTGTGACATCAGATACGCCGGAAAAGAACACCAGTGAGGCGAGTTTCAATCCACACACCCATACAGGGTGTGACCGTAATAGTTTATCTAATCGTTTAGCACTTGAAGTTTCAATCCACACACCCATACAGGGTGTGACAGAGAGTGGATGAAGCCGTAGGCTTCAAGTTTGAGTTTCAATCCACACACCCATACAGGGTGTGACTTCTTTCTTCCCTTGCCCATTGTCGGTATGTTTTTGTTTCAATCCACACACCCATACAGGGTGTGACTATCTTAAGGCTATTACCGACCATTCGTTTGAGGGTTTCAATCCACACACCCATACAGGGTGTGACTATAATTGGATGATGATACAATATAAGCTAGCTGAGTTTCAATCCACACACCCATACAGGGTGTGACATTAGGACGAACACCGAAATGGGCTTCAATCTGAGTTTCAATCCACACACCCATACAGGGTGTGACTACGTCAGCCCGATAGCCCGTCTTGCTTCGGGCTTGTTTCAATCCACACACCCATACAGGGTGTGACAGACGAGCGGATTCAGAAACACGGAGAGCATTAGTTTCAATCCACACACCCATACAGGGTGTGACCACGGACACGAGCCAAAATAGACTCAGCCTGATGTTTCAATCCACACACCCATACAGGGTGTGACTTCTCCTGGGAATCCTTGAACTTCTTCTCATCAGTTTCAATCCACACACCCATACAGGGTGTGACCATAACATTTGCTAAACCAACACGTTTTTCAACAGGTTTCAATCCACACACCCATACAGGGTGTGACATTAATATCAAATACAGCTGAATAGCCACCTAAGTTTCAATCCACACACCCATACAGGGTGTGACAGAAGTGCCAACAACATAATTCGAAATATATCCTGTTTCAATCCACACACCCATACAGGGTGTGACTAACAAATCACCTTCTAATTGTTTAGCACGTATAGTTTCAATCCACACACCCATACAGGGTGTGACTTTCCTAACTGTTGATTATCAACTTTATTAGAAAGTTTCAATCCACACACCCATACAGGGTGTGACATCCTATCCCCGAGCTTGATAGTATTGGTATGCAGGTTTCAATCCACACACCCATACAGGGTGTGACAATGATAATATCCTTAAAGGAGATATCCACGATATGTTTCAATCCACACACCCATACAGGGTGTGACGCAATTCTGAATCTCCTTATAACGCTGCAGAGCAGTTTCAATCCACACACCCATACAGGGTGTGACCTATTTAGGCATACTTGCCAATATCTCTTTCGTGTTTCAATCCACACACCCATACAGGGTGTGACTTGCAGCGCCAGCAGCAGGAAATAGCACAGATGCAGTTTCAATCCACACACCCATACAGGGTGTGACTTACCTACTCCACCCTTGTGATTCACGAAGGCGAGTTTCAATCCACACACCCATACAGGGTGTGACCAAAGATACTATTACAGAGACTCGGACGACAATTGTTTCAATCCACACACCCATACAGGGTGTGACGTTCATAACGATGTTCATACACTTCTTAATATTAAGTTTCAATCCACACACCCATACAGGGTGTGACGCAGACATTATCAAAGATTCTGCATCCCAAGAGTTTCAATCCACACACCCATACAGGGTGTGACTATTGTTACCATCCTTATTAAATATATAAGCGTATGTTTCAATCCACACACCCATACAGGGTGTGACTTGAGACTACAGACATTCTGTTTCCGTTGTCGTGTTTCAATCCACACACCCATACAGGGTGTGACCACCAGCAGCAGCGGTACTGCCAGATATACCAAGGTTTCAATCCACACACCCATACAGGGTGTGACTAGCTATTGCAAGCTATTGCTAGCTATATGCGAGTTTCAATCCACACACCCATACAGGGTGTGACCTACTTTGAGTCCACGATAAGTGTTATTGCTAAGTTTCAATCCACACACCCATACAGGGTGTGACGCTAATATCGGCGCAGTCATCCTTAGCCGTCAGGTTTCAATCCACACACCCATACAGGGTGTGACCTTTCAGACTCTCGCAAGGCTTGGGGGCTTAGTAATGTTTCAATCCACACACCCATACAGGGTGTGACTCGTGGAGACTTCCGAGGCTCGCCCGTTCAACCTGTTTCAATCCACACACCCATACAGGGTGTGACCCTCACCCGCTCGCAACATCGCCAAGGGTGAGGGTTTCAATCCACACACCCATACAGGGTGTGACTTGCCTCGGCAGTCATCCCCGTGAGCGCCAAAATGTTTCAATCCACACACCCATACAGGGTGTGACCGACCGCCATTTGCTTTAGCAAATGAGCGTAAAGTTTCAATCCACACACCCATACAGGGTGTGACATAGTAACCTCAGAGTGTTTCAAATCAATAGAACGTTTCAATCCACACACCCATACAGGGTGTGACTTTCCACCCTCTTGCGTAACTCTTTCGTCAAAAATGTTTCAATCCACACACCCATACAGGGTGTGACTAATCTTTCCGATATTTGAAAAGTCTCTTTCTTGTTTCAATCCACACACCCATACAGGGTGTGACTCAGCTTGAGCAGATTAATTTTTCCACTGGTAAGTTTCAATCCACACACCCATACAGGGTGTGACTCACGTACACGAGCCAAAATTGATTCAGCTTGATGTTTCAATCCACACACCCATACAGGGTGTGACTTGCGCTGCCTTTCCCTCTTGTTTAATATAGGTTGTTTCAATCCACACACCCATACAGGGTGTGACCGCATATTCAGCAAAAGGCTGAATATCACGATGCAAAGATAGATATTTTGCGAAAAACAACAAAATAATTACCCATAAAATAATATAAAAGCTGATAAAACACACAACTTCTTGATTTACAAGAAGTGCGAATCTACCGGATTTATTTGCAATACAATAGGTTCGCACCCTTATTAAATAATAAGCTCACCAGTAAAGTCGACTCCCATATCCTTACCCAATGTTTCAACTTTACGTTTCCAATTTTTCCCAAGAATATAGAACCTAATACTATCTTGTTCGGTATCAATAATCCCTTTCAACTGGTCCCTCAATACGAAAAACTGAGATTCCGTCAAAATACACTCAAAAACAGAGTTTTGAACTCTCTTTCCGTAATTCAAACACGCCCTTGCTACATTACGTAAACGTTTCGCACCATGAGCCAAGGTAATGTTTACATCATAAGTAATCAATACAAACATACACTACTTGATTAAAAACACTGGATAATCATCAATATCCTTACGAATGAATCTCGCCAACAACATTGCTTGAACATAAGGAAGAAGACCTATACTTACCTTTTCATTTAAATAAGGATGAATAATCTGCTCCTTCTTTCTGTTTTGCCAAGCAGACAATATAATCTTACGCCCCGAGTCTGTCATGACGATACCTTCGTCACCCTGCTTGATGAAATCTTTGATGGTAATCTGTTTTCTGTTGATTAAAGATAGAACCAATCTATCACCCAAATATGCTCGCAACTCCTCCATCATATCCAAAGATAAAGATGCACGCCCTGGTCTTAAAGTATGCATAAACCCTACGTATGGGTCTAAGCCAACAGTCTCCAAAGCCGATGTCATATCATTACATATAAGAGTATATACGAAAGATAACATCGCATTAATCGCATCTTTTGGTGGACGACGATTGCGACCTTCAAATACAAAATCTTCTTTCTGATTTAGAAGAAGGCGTGAGAATACACCAAAATAAGCAGTGGCAGCTTCTCCTTCTATTCCTCTCACACTATCTATAGATTCAGCATTCAAAACTCTTCTTTTACACCGAAGCAGTTCCTCGCAAACACGTTCTATAGCCTCATCATCTCCATTGTCTCTAATAAAGCGACGCAGGATATTACGACAGTTTTGGATTTTTCCTCCTATGAAAAGTTTACTGAGATGAAGAGCATAGTTAGGTTCATCAGAATTCTTATATTGTGCTTTTCTCAGCAAAACGTTTCCCCTAGTCGGACCTTGCGAACGGCTGATATATCTTCCTTGTGGTGAAAGAAAGGTTAGAGAAACATTGTTATCTGCACACAGTTTCATCAATCCTGGACTAGCCCCCATATAACCAAAAGTAATAATTTGCTCTATATTATGGATAGGAATACGGAATATCTCGTTTTGCTTCACAGATACCACAACATTTAACCCATCTTTACTTAGATAGGCTTCAGGTGTGGTCACGTATAATGTATTAAGTAATATCCTCATATAGATTCTTGTTTAAATAGGTTGATACTAGAGTACAATCACTCATTTCTGGCATACAGAGATTTACCAGAGAACAATTCTTGCAATGGTGCTGTTTGTTAGCTTTTGGCAAGATACCGCTTTTAAATACCTCATGCATCTGACGGGCACATTGAATAGTCGTATTTCTTAATGACTCAGAAATAGAAATTGTTTCTCTATGTTTTACTTCATCATAATACAATGCACCGTATGGAATATGAATGCCATACATTTCTTCGAGACACATTGCCTGGGCAGCCAATTGTACTTCATCTCTTTCATCAGGTTTATGATGACCTCTTTTATACTCCACAGGGTATGGTTTCCAATATCCTTTGTAGCGATTATGGGTTATAGCATCTTCTGATGAATCAGCAGGAATAAGTTCTACAGCATCAGTTACACCATATAGTCCTAATTCTTTAGAGGCTATATGGAGGGAACGAAGCGTGATAACATCACCATTCTTCTGACGATAGAAGGGATTATCTACATTCTTGTGTAGAATCAGCCCTTCTGTCGTCAGTTTATTTTCTGCCCATTGTTGCTCGATATGAATCAAAGCCCATTGTCGAGGGCAGAACATAAAGTGCTGTATCCCCGACAACATGAGCATTTCGTCTTCAGTATACATGATGATACTAAATCAATTCTTCAACTGTTACACCGCTAGGTACAGAGTCCATATCTATTGTAACCTTATAATCGTTAAACGATCTTGGTACCGCATCCGGATTCGTATCAGGATTTCTCTCAATCTTCACCAAATCAAACAATTTATTTGCTGGTGCATTACCCAAAATAGAATCATGTTTGAATACGATTAATTTCTGAGCACTCATCAAACCCCTTGCTGCAGAACGGTCAACATCAAACATGTTCTTCAATGCATCAAAGAATAGTTGAAGATCTTCCTCTGAAAAACCAGTTTGCTTTGCAAGATTAGCAGAGATAAAACCATGACAAACATAGAGACCATAAGGGACTGTTGCTTTGCGCCCCATAGTTCTGTTGTCGCCTTTCTGCTTTTCTGCTTCATTTTCTGTAGCGACCGCCATTCGAGTAATAGAATGTTCAGCAGTTGCAATTGAATCTACAGAGCGAGCAAAAGTAAGCTGAATAGGACCTCTTACCTGTCCTGCATTCTTTCCTGTAGACATTACTGCACCAAAAGTACGAATATCATAATAGTTTTTGCACATAAACAAACGAGCAGCAGCTGTTTTGTCTTTTGCGCTCTTGACTTCTGAGTCATCATGTGCCTTATCTATCTCATTGTTGAGAACGGCCTTCTCCTTGATAAAAATATCATACCCATCAGCCAGACTTTTTGCTACCTGCACATAGTTGCGCACCTTACGCTTCAAGCACACATCAGTAACTAAGCCCATACCTGTCTCTGCATCCACACGAGGAAGATTACCTGCATCTGGGTCTCCATTAGGATTACCATCCTGAACATCAAAAATGTACACGAAATCAATTTTATTTTTTAATTCAGCCATAATATATTTTTTTTAACGTTAATATTTTAATCTTTATTCTCTTCCTCTTTCTTCGTAAAGAACTCTTGTCTCTGATGGTAGTATCCTATAAAGAATCTACCCTGATCTTGAAGATCAAGATGTGCAGGGAAGCCCGATGCAGGAATCTTATCAATAATCTCCTGCTTCATCTTCTCAAAGAAGATTTTCTTACCTTCATTCGTCAACTTCTCCATGTGATGTGAAGAAAGATTGAGAATTGTTGCAAACACAGAAGCTGGTGTTGCACTGGCAGCATTCATATATCTTTCACGTATGCTGCTAATTCCATTTGCATCTTCTTGAATCTTATCAAGAACTGCAAAAAGACGACCACATAAGTAGCCTTGATTAGTGTTACTTTTGTCCAACATAATTTCTATTTTTTTATTATTACTATTTGTTCTATTGAGATATGCCTTGATGATTGCCATACGAGCTATACGAATTGCATCTTTGCTGCCAGACTCAACTCTTATTCTGCGAATGCATGCAGAAAATAAAGTGAATGGATATGGCGTTCCTTGGAAGATACTTTTAACAATTGATTCTGTGAGATTTGGAGTGATATTATTTCTCCATTTCCCATCATTACTATGGCGTGTTACAGCAGACAACATACTATCAATTGCCATATAAGGTTTTCCATCTTTGCGAGTATCTTTGATTTCCATATCTTTAAAATGACACAGTATCTTTCCAGCAAATTCTTTCAGAGAACATTCAGACCAATATACAACGGCTATTCTTGCCGAATTTGGAGCCAAACCAAGAATATAGAAACGGTCTTCTAATGATGTTTTCAAACTTCCAGAATATATAGCCGTAAACACTTTGCGCACTTGCTCTATCTTAGCATTTGGATCATCAACCTCTTCTTCAGTATATCCCAACAGGTCAAAGAGGCTACCTTCAGTCTGTTCTGCAGCCTCGCTGTTAGAGGAAGCCCAAAAGACAAAAGTTCGATTACCTACACTAAACTTATTGTGAGAACCTTTTTGCAGCATAGCGTTAAGAGAAGTGGTATAGGCAAATTCTGCTTTTTTAGATATTGGAGCATTACCACATTTCTTCTTGCCATAGGAATCATAGCCAGAGTTAACCTGGAATGCAACTAATTTTGCAGTTGCCTGACTTCCAGGAATCATTGTTGCGGTTGTCGTATCGACAGTAACATCCCTATTTCCGGTTATTAAACAAATATCTTTTTCACCATTCATCTCCTCAGCTTCATCCAATTGCAAGAGTTCTCTTTTTTCTGCAATAATCTTTAAGTCACCCTCAATTCTAAATGAAAATGTAGAATACTTCTTTGACAAGTTCTTTTTTATATCTTCCCACAAACTATCTTGTTTAATAGAGGACAGAATTTCATCTTTATCTTGCTGGTAGAACTTACAGACTAAAGACAACTCATAACTATCAGGATAGGAGTGGAAAATTGAAATTAATTTGTTTTTAAAAGCATCTAAACAACTTTGCTCTTTAATAGAACGTTTATTCTCTAATTCTTTCAGTTCTTCTTTGGCTTTCTCGTATGCACTTTGAGCAGCTACCGATTGGGCAGCCTGCTTCTCCAACAGGTCAACTTGTTCTTTACATTTATCAACCTCTTTGTCCATATCTGCATACCCTAATACATAAGTACTATTATCATACAAATAATTAGCAACTATTGCACTTGAGCGTCCTACATGCTTCTTTACAAGATATGTTCTTGCCTGACTCTTACCCGTACGGCAATCTTCGAAGCGAACAAACCTTCCCTCTTTAGAAAGGACTATAATGAAACCTATCTCTTTTTCTTCCATACCAGGCATTGGAAGATTACCGCATCTATTATAATAATCATATAATGCTTTTAGTATCATTTTAAAATCTCCTCACTATTAATTGGTGGAACAATAATTACGCCATCTTTCATCTGTGGACGATAGAACATTGGCTGGATGTTCTTCTTATCAGTGAAGTCCATATCATAGAGCATGATTCCTAAATCTTTAGTACCACCTTGCTCTTCAGATATTGGTGGAGTCAATGCCTCATCATCAGAATTAATGAGACGGAAAGAGGCAGAGAACTCACGAGTACCAAGATAAGGCTGATTGAAACATTGTCCCTTGCTTGCTCTACGCTCAAACATCTGATAATACTTCATCGGATTCTCATCTTTACCCGGCTCATGAGAAAACAATTCTCCTTCAGCCTTTCGCTTCGATACTGAACGGAACTCCATCTTTGCCCAAATTCGATAACCTACATCTTTTAAAAGCAAAGTATTTTTCTGCTGACGTTTTTCCTCTATAAAGATGACAGATTTACCAGCTACCGCCCCCACCTCATTTCTTCTTACAGAAGTCCATTTGATAGGTTTCAACACCTCTATCTTGGTTATCTGCCAATGAATGGCAGGCTTCCAAAATATAGCCTCGAATATAGCTCGTGCAGCTGATGGAGTAATCACATCATAGCTTACACGTTCAACTTTCAGTTCGGGTCTTGTGAAACAAGCCATATCGCCCCACACCTCCAAACAATATTCTTTATCAGTATATTCCATACCATTATATTTTATTGTATTAATACTTCATTTGCCCAATTATTATCGATGCGCAAGCCTATATGTTCATCATACTGCTGTTTATAATCGACAACAAAGAGTCCCTCTTTTTTCTCACTAACGACACCCATATCTAACAAAGTTTTAAAGTCTGTCTTAGTGATATTTACGATATACTTCGACAGTTTCCTTATCAGCATATATGAAGGTCCCTTTTCCAATAGCTGTTGTATAAGCTCGAAACTATTTCTCCAACAGACGATAACATTGATACCATTATCAACTATCATCTGAAACTCTTTTGCTGCAGTAGCAAAACATATTTCCTTAGGATTATAAAGATAATGCTTCATACCCTTTACATCGAAACATTCCTTTCTGCAATATAATTGCTTGAAATATGAAGTCATCGCTTTTGGAGCAAACCAATCCATTTCTGCACTAAGACTTAACCTTGCATTATTTGCAACCTGCATATCTCCTCTAGGAAGATTATGCTCTTTAGACAAAGAAAAGACATAAGTAGTACTTAAGCCATTCTTTCCTTCTCGATTACATCGACCTGCAGCTTGCAATACAGAGTCAAGCCCAGCTTCTTGCCTATATACAACAGGAAAATCCAAATCAACTCCAGCTTCAATCAATTGCGTGGAGACAACACGGATAACTTCATTCGTATCGTCCTTTAGAGCTTTTTTGAGTTTATCTAACGTCTCGCTAATATGTGCTGGACACATCATTTTTGAAAGATGTAATGTAATCCCTTCTTGCGGCAAACGTGCATAGAGTTCTCTAGCATCACGACGTGTATTCACAATACAAAGCACTCTTTTATGCTTGCTCAACATCTCAGCAACCTCATCATACGTTCTTCCTTCGTTATTGATACTTAACTTTACCCTTCGCAACTTGTCATGCAACTTAAACTCACAAGGAATGATTTCTGTAATATGGTCAATTCCTTTGAATACAGCTTTCGGATTACAGCCTTCAATAAGTCCACTTAACACGGGCTGACTTGCCGTAGTGAACAAGAAAGAAACATTGAATAGTTTATGATACGTTTTCAATGAATCCACAACAGGCTGAAGATAGTCCATCGGAAGCGTTTGCACCTCATCTAAGATTATGACACTATTGACTATATTGTGGAGCTTCCTACAAACAGATGGCTTATTGCTAAACATAGATTCAAATAATTGCACATTAGTCGTTACAATTATCGGATAGTCCCAATTTTCTGTCGCCAACTTCATTTTCTCCTGAAGTCTATCGTCTTTAATATGTTCAGGATCCACATTACTATGATGCTCCAAAACATTCTCTTCTCCAAAGATGCTCCGTAGAACTGATGCTGTCTGAACAATGATACTTGTATATGGAATGGCTATAATAATTCTTTTCTGACCATTTCTGATAGCATGCTTCATTGCCCATACCAAAGAAGACAAAGTTTTTCCTCCACCAGTTGGTACCGTCAAACTATAAAACCCGATTTCAGTATCTGACATTTTAATACATTGCTGTTGGACTTGATTTCTTATAGCATTTACATTAGAATTATCTGCTTTAGCTTTCAAATCCTTCAGTTTATTTTCGAGTAAAGGCAACAATTCATATAACGTAGCTTTATTACGTCTTAACATAGAAGATTCTTTATCCATAAAAGCTTCTGTATCAAGAAAGTCAGCATCCACCAAACACGAAAACATCATACGAGCTAAATGATGAAAATCATTAGTTTGAATCTTGAAAGCAGGTACATTTAATTTTTCCTTTCCTATATTGATATTAACTTCTGCTGGAATATCCTGATTAAGAATTCCTTCTATCTCATCATAATCATGTAAGCCTGTATGATGAGACACTATTTGATTAACGAAGAAAATATCAGCAGATTTACCATAAAGTTTCCGTGCCAAAACTCCACCAATAAATGCATGGTTATAATTACCACAAACTTTAATATCAGGCTCATATCCACTCTCTTTTTTAATATGCTGCTGAAAAGCATGTGATTCCTTACCCTTGTCATGAAGCTGCCCCAAAACTTTCCCCCATTCACTCATACCAAATTCACCAGCGAAACGAGAAGCAAGCCTAGTTACACCAACAGAATGTTCCTCATTAGATTGTATAATCCAACGCCCTACATTATCTTGATATATATGTGATATTAATTCTGCCATTTTCATTTTTACTTTTATAATTTTCTTGTTCTAGCTTCCATTCTCCTCTCTCTTCCTATTGTCTCTGGAAATTCATATTTACCCCAACCAACTTCCAGCCTGTTCTTCTTGATTTTTTCATCAAACCACCAGTCGTAGTGTTCACGGGAAATCATGCGGATATCCCAGGCTGCATGTACTTGGGCGGCTATCGATATGCCATATACTTCCCTGAGGTCTATCATTTCTTCAAGCATAAGCTCATCTCGCTTTTCACTTCCCATTTCCTCGATTAAAGCCTGCTTGGTAAAGAGAAAAAAGCCAGCAAACTTATTACAGCGCTTCTCTACGTCTAACTCTGCACTTGCAGGAAAGGTAAGAAGCAGATGAGCTAACTCATGCGCTGCAGTAAAACGGAGACGTTCTATTGTTGTTTTCTCCGGACGCATATCGAGAACAATCAGGGGATGCCTCTTATCTGCCCATGTACTCATACCCCATACGTTATCAGGCAATTCTGTTGATAAAATCTTAATGCCTTTTCGCTCTAATAATCGAAGAACGCTGGAAATCGGTCCATCACCACTATGCCATCGTTTTCTCAAAAGGTCGGCAGCATGTATTGCATCCTCTAGGGTAGAAACCTTAGTTCCTTTGATAGGATTCTTAAAAAGGATGTTTTTAAAGTATTTCTCTTCATGAGAGCTAGACTGACAATATATCAAACACTCCTTGGCTAGATACTGCTCTGCCCAAAAAGAGAGTTTCGCTTCCAGGGCTTGCAATTCGTCTTCGGATAACTTACCATTGGAGGTGGTACGGAGCATCGGAACATCTATCTTGATATTGGTACCATCGAAATATGCCTCGCTGATATTGAGGGCTTTGGCTATGGCTTGCAGGGCATCACGCTTGGGGCGCATAATGCCTTTCTCATAACGGGATATGCTCTGCTTGGTGATGGCTCCGTTGGTCCGCTCTACGAGTTTATCCATACTGAGTCCCATCATCAGGCGCGCTTCCCGCAATCTTATTGAAAATGAGTTATTAGTCATAATTGTCAGCTCTTTAATTTGTTGACAAATATAATAAAAAGAATTGATTCTGTAACTAAGGGTTTATAAGATTTAACACAAAAAAGCAGGCAAATGATAAAATAACAAGAAGAATTTAGGCAAAATCAGGTTTACACATTATTATAATAGGAAACACCTTGACCATACAAAACATACAGTCAAGATGTTATACATATATTCATTCTCTATCTTAGTTGCTATAAGCACTCTCACCATGCTCGTAGATGTCGAGACCTTCCTCCTCTACTCGCTTGTCAACACGTACACCTACTGTCTTATCTACTACCTTGAAGATAATATAGGTAACTACGATGCTGTAGATGATGCTTACCACGGTGGCTACCACCTGAATCCAAAGCTGATGCCAGTCGCCATAGAGAGCACCCTGCACACCCTCGGCTCCAGTTACGTATCTTGTAGCGAAGACACCGGTGAGGACAGATCCCAGGATACCGCCCATACCATGCACACCAAAGGCATCGAGGGCATCATCATACTTGAACTTCTCCTTCACTACGGCTACCATGAAGAAGCAGACGATGGTGGAAATGATACCGATGCAGAAGGCACCTAAAATATCCGTACTACCGGCCGCAGGAGTGATGGCTACCAATCCGGCTACGGCACCTGTACAAGCACCCACCGTGGTTGGCTTCTTGTTGACAATCCAGTCGATGAGCATCCAGGTGGTGGCTGCTGCAGCTGTTGCGATATGGGTTACCAGGAAGGCATTGGCTGCCAGACCATCAGCTGCCAATCCGCTACCGGCATTGAAGCCGAACCATCCCAGCCAGAGGAATGACATACCCATAAACACGAAAGTGATGTTGTGAGGTGTGATAGGATGACCCGCACGATAATCATCACGCTTGCCGACACAGAGTGCCATGACCAAAGCAGCCACACCAGCATTGATATGTACTACGGTACCACCCGCAAAGTCGATGGCTCCCATCTCCTGCAGGAAACCGCCGCCCCATACCCAGTGGGCCATAGGGAGATAGGCGATGATGACCCAGAGAACGGTGAAAAGTACATAACCGCTGAACTTGACACGCTCGGCGAATGCACCGAGAATCAGGGCTGGAGTGATGAGGGAAAACATGCACTGGAACATCACGAAAGTGAGCTCTGGAATACCCGTTGGCATGATGGCATCCAAGCCGATACCGTGGAGGAAGCACTTATCGAAACCTCCAATAATGCAAGCCAAAGAGTTGCCGCTATCCGCATATTCTGTAGAGAAAGCCCAGGAATATCCGAAGGCCACCCATATCAAACTGACTACTGCCACGATGAATACCGTCTGCATCAGGATGCTGAGGATATTCTTCTGGCGCACCAGACCACCGTAAAAAAGTGCAATACCTGGGATTGACATCAAGAGCACCAAGATGGTTGCCATGATCATCCACGCTGTGTTACCCGTATCAAGAGTTGTCAACAATAAACTGCTCATATATATATCTTATAGTTAAATTAGAATACTAAATAATATTTATTAAAGATAAGTAAGAATGCCTAATTCAACATTCAACACTTAACATTCAACATTTTAAATTATTCCTCTTTCTCTGCATTATACAATGCGATATCACCTCGTTCGCCGGTTCTGATTCTGACGGTATCCAGTACAGGAATCACGAAAATTCTGCCATCTCCCACTTCGCCAGTCTGTGCAGCTCCCTGGATGGCAGCGATGGTTGGCTCCACATTCTTATCACGAACCACAATATTCAAAAGTACACGTTCGATGCTGCTGGTATCGTACATCACACCACGATAAATGCGAGCCTGGCGCATCTTTCCCTCACCTCTTACATTATAATAAGAGAACCACTCGATGTCGGCAGCCAAAAGTGCCTTCTTGACATCCTCGAATCTAGACTTGCGGATAATTGCCTCAATCTTCTTCATAATCCTTTAATAATTAATAATGTGTAATACCTTTATTGATTGTCTCTATTGAAAACGGACCATCTTCGAATGTCACTCAAACCAAGTCATTCTTTACATTATGTTCGTTTTCGGATGCAAAATTAATACATTTTATCAGCATTTTAAAGCAATCAAAAACTTTTCGTTGCTACTCTTTCACGATTATTTTAAATTTATCCAGTCATATCGCATTCTCCTTACAATTTGCAAGTAATCCAGCCTTTCTTCATTACAAATTGAAAGAATACTAAAATTTATATTCATTTCTTGTATGTTTTTTCTTGTCTATTCCAACAAAAAGTCGTACCTTTGCAACCGAAATCAAACAAATAGTCATCGAAAACATTCGAAAGACTATCAAAAAGTCAAGCCTCACAAGAGGCAAGACGTGAGAGATAAAAGAAGAGTATTCAAACTTAAAGGACAACGCAATATGAAAGAAACAGTTCATTTTACCAAGATGCATGGGGCGGGCAATGACTACATCTATGTAGATACCCAGCTGTACGACATCCCAAACCCCGGAAAGGCAGCCATTGCCTGGAGTGCTTATCACACGGGCATAGGAAGCGACGGACTGGTTCTCATCGGAAAGCCGCAGAATGGCAGAAGAGCCGACTACTCGATGCGCATCTTCAACGCCGATGGTTCAGAAGCGATGATGTGCGGCAATGCAAGCCGATGCATCGGAAAATATCTTTATGAAAAAGGATTGACCCGAAAGGAAACCATCCGACTGGAGACGCTATCGGGCATCAAGATATTGAGATTGCATCTTCAGGATAACAAGAAGGTTGTAGATTCTGTGACTGTGGATATGCTGAAGCCGAGACTGGAAAATCCACAGCAATTCAGAGGTCCTTCGGTACTCGAAGCCGATGGCAGAATCTTCGAAGGCACCTACGTCTGCATGGGTAATCCGCATTTCGTAACCTTTGTGGATGATATCGACACCATCGACATCGCCCACTATGGCAAGATTCTAGAAAGAGACGAAGCCTTTCCTCAACGATGCAACATCGAGTTCGCACAAATTACAGACACTGACATTATAAGGACACGAGTTTGGGAAAGGGGAAGCGGTATCACGATGGCTTGTGGTACAGGAGCCTGTGCCACAGCTGTAGCCGCAGCCCTGACCAAGCGTGCCGGTAGAAAGAGCAGTATCGTAATGGATGGCGGAACGCTGGAAATAGAATACAGCGAGGCAGACGACCATGTCTATATGACGGGACCTGCCGCCTTCGTCTTCGAAGGAGAGATTGAGTTGGAATGTTGAGTGTTGAATGTTGAATGTTGAATTTAGCTGCACCCACAAAGTCAACATTCAACACTCAACATTAAAATAAAAAAGAACGCAAACTTAAATAACAAAGGTTGATAAAAAGACCGCAATAAAGGAGAACAAAAATATGGCATTAGTTAATGAACATTTCCTGAAGTTGGCTAGCAATTACTTGTTTGCCGACATCGCAAAGAAGGTAAACGCGTACAAGATTGCCCACCCGAAACAACGAGTTATCAGTCTGGGCATCGGTGATGTAACCCAGCCCCTCTGCCCTGCCGTCATCAAGGCGATGCACAAGGCAGTGGATGAGATGGCCGTGCAGGCTTCCTTCCGAGGCTACGGTCCGGAACGAGGCTACGACTTCCTCCGTGAGGCTATCATCAAGAACGACTTCCTGCCTCGCGGCATTCATCTGGATGCCAACGAGGTATTCGTAAACGACGGAGCCAAGAGCGACACAGGAAATATCCAGGAGATTTTGAGATGGGATAACAACATCGGTGTCACTGACCCGATTTATCCTGTATATATCGACTCTAACGTGATGATTGGCAGAGCGGGAGTCTTTGAGAATGGCAAGTGGAGCAACGTAACCTACATGCCATGTGATGAGAGCGACGACTTCATCCCTCAGATTCCAGACCACCGTGTGGATATGATTTATCTCTGTTATCCAAATAACCCAACAGGTACGGTCATCTCGAAGGAAGAACTCAGAAAATGGGTGAACTACGCTATCAAGAACGAGAGCATCATCCTATACGATGCTGCCTACGAGGCATACATCACCGACCCGGAAATTCCTCATTCTATCTACGAGATTCGTGGAGCCAGAAAGGTGGCCATCGAATTCCACAGTTATTCCAAGACTGCCGGATTCACCGGTGTGCGTTGTGGTTACACCATCGTTCCTAAAGAGTTGAAGGCAAAGACATTGACCGGTGAGGAAGTGGCATTGAATCCGATCTGGGACCGCCGCCAGTGCACCAAGTTCAATGGTACAAGCTATATCAGCCAGCGTGCTGCCGAAGCCATCTACACCCCTGAGGGTAAGGAACAGGTGAAGGCAACCATCAATTACTATATGGAGAACGCCCACTTTATGAGAGCGGAACTTCAGAAACTCGGACTGAGAGTATATGGTGGCGAGAATGCTCCATATCTCTGGGTGAAGACTCCTAACGATACACCAAGCTGGAAATTCTTCGAAGAGATGCTTTATGGTGCCAGCGTAGTCTGCACCCCAGGTGTCGGCTTCGGTCCTTCGGGCGAAGGCTACATCCGTCTTACCGCCTTCGGTGAGCACGAAGACTGCAAGGAGGCTATGGAGAGAATCGCCAAATGGCTGGGAAAATAAACATTCCAACAGATTATAAAAACATTGAAAATCAGAAATTTTAAATTATATAAGGTATGAGCAACTTAAGATTTGAAGCTGTTTCAGAGGCTTCCAAAAGAAAGCCTGTTGAGGTAACCGCTCCTAGTGAGCGACCAAGTGAATTCTTCGGAAAGAAGGTATTCAACCGACAGAAGATGTACAAGTATCTCCCTGCAGATGTCTATGAGAAACTGGTAGATGTCATCGACAACGGAGCTCGTCTCGACCGTAACATCGCCAACGCCGTAGCCAAAGGCATCAAGCAGTGGGCTGACGAGAATGGCGTAACCCACTACACCCACTGGTTCCAGCCACTGACAGAAGGTACTGCCGAGAAGCACGATGCCTTCATCGAGCATGATGGCAAGGGTGGTATGATCGAGGAATTTTCAGGTAAGTTGCTCGTTCAGCAGGAGCCTGATGCTTCTTCATTCCCTTCTGGCGGTATCCGCTCTACCTTCGAGGCACGCGGTTATTCTGCATGGGATCCAACATCGCCTGTATTCATCATCGATGATACACTCTGTATCCCTACCGTCTTCATCTCTTACACCGGTGAGGCACTCGACTATAAAGCTCCATTGCTCCGTTCATTGCACGCTGTAAACGTAGCAGCTACAGAGGTTTGCCACTACTTCAACCCTGATGTCAAGAAAGTTATTTCCAATCTCGGTTGGGAGCAGGAGTACTTCCTGGTAGATGAGAGCTTGTATGCTGCACGTCCTGACCTGATGTTGACAGGTCGCACCCTGATGGGTCACGATTCGGCAAAGAACCAGCAGATGGACGACCACTACTTCGGCGCCATCCCTGAGCGTGTTCAGGCATTCATGAAGGATTTGGAAATCCAGGCTCTCGAGCTCGGTATTCCTTGCAAGACCCGTCATAACGAGGTGGCACCAAACCAGTTTGAGTTGGCACCTATCTTCGAGGAGACCAACCTTGCCGTTGACCACAACATGCTCCTGATGAGCTTGATGAAGAAGGTGGCTCGCCATCACGGTTTCCGCGTACTTCTCCATGAGAAGCCATTCGCAGGCATCAACGGTTCCGGTAAACACAACAACTGGAGTCTCTCTACAGATACAGGCATCCTGCTTCATGGTCCTGGCAAGACACCAGAGGATAACCTCCGCTTCGTAGTCTTCATCACAGAGACTTTGATGGGTGTATATAAGCACAATGGCTTGCTCAAGGCTTCTATCATGAGCGCTACCAATGCTCATCGTCTGGGCGCCAACGAGGCACCTCCAGCAATCATCTCTTCATTCCTCGGCAAGCAGTTGACCGACCTTCTCGAGCACATTGAGAAAGCCGACAAGAAGGATCTCTTCACCGTGGCAGGCAAGCAGGGTATGAAGTTGGATATCCCTGAGATTCCAGAGTTGATGATTGATAACACCGACCGTAACCGTACTTCACCATTCGCCTTCACCGGTAACCGTTTCGAGTTCCGTGCCGTAGGTTCTGAGGCAAACTGTGCTTCAGCGATGATCGTATTGAACACCGCCGTAGCCGAGGCTTTGACCGACTTCAAGAAGCGTGTGGATGAGTTGATTGCCAAGGGTGAGGATAAGACATCTGCCATCATCGATATCGTTCGTCAGGATTTGAAGACCTGCAAGCCTATCCGTTTCGACGGCAATGGTTACTCAGATGAGTGGGTAGAGGAAGCTGCCAAGCGTGGTCTGGACTGCGAGAAGAGCTGTCCAAAGATCTTCGAGCGTTATCTCGACCCTGCATCTATCAAGATGTTCGAGGATATGGGTGTCATGAAGAAGAACGAGTTGGAAGCCCGCAACGAGGTGAAATGGGAGACCTACACCAAGAAGATTCAGATTGAGGCCCGTGTAATGGGCGACTTGAGCATGAACCACATCATCCCTGTGGCTACTCACTATCAGAGTCAGTTGGCCAAGAATGTGGAGAACATGATTGACATCTTCGGTGACGAGGAAGGCAAGAAGTTGACAGCCCGCAACATCAATATCATCAAGAAGATTGCCGAGCGCACTCAGATTATCGAGACCGGTGTTGAGGAGTTGGTAAATGCCCGCAAGGTAGCCAACAAGATTGAGAGCGAGCACGACAAGGCTATTGCTTATCATGACACAGTAGCTCCAAAGATGGAGGAGATCCGTTATCAGATTGACAAGTTGGAGTTGACTGTTGCCGATGAGCTCTGGACATTGCCTAAGTATCGTGAGCTTCTCTTCATCCGATAACAAGCAATTTTCTGGTTTAATTATAAGTTGTAGTTTTCGTTTAAGAAAAAGAAAACGCAAAAGCTCTAAAAGAGCTACTCTTCATCAGATATAACAAAGAACGATCAATCTATTTCTTTTATTGGTTGTTTAAGTTTGCGCGGAGTGTGGTTGTGAAATCACGCTCCGCTTTTTTATTTATCTAAACCAGGCTACCTAGAATGCAATAATCGTTGCAGAATAAATATTTGCATTTATGCTTGGCTAATTCAGATTTTCTTCGTACCTTAGCAGCGCAAAACGTAAAGTGCGTAAGAATATGGCAAAAATAGTAAATAAATATCCTGTAGGAATTCAGACCTTTGAAGATATCCGCGAGAAAGGGTATCTCTATATAGATAAGACCAAATACATCGTGGATTTTAGAGAAAAAGGGATGAAATTTGTTTTTCTGAGTCGCCCAAGACGATTCGGCAAATCGCTTTTTGCCTCTACCCTCCAAGCCTATTTCGAGGGAAGAAAGGAACTTTTCGAGGGATTAGCCATTGCAGATTATGAAAAGGATTGGGTGAAGCATCCTGTATTTCATTTCGACTTGAGCGGTGCCAAGCACATGAGTGTGGAGCAGCTGGAAAGATACTTGGCAGATATGCTTGAAGAGCAGGAGACTATCTGGGGGTATAAGACTCATCAGGTGGATGCAAACCTCCGCCTAAAAGACCTAGTGAAGAAAGCTTACGAGAAGACGGGCGAAAAGGCTGTAGTCATCATCGATGAATACGATGCCCCTTTGCTGGACGTAGTGCATGAAAAAGAGAACCTGCAACCGCTCCGCCGCATCATGCAGAACTTCTATAGTCCTCTGAAGATGCTCGATCCATACCTGGAGTTCACCTTCATCACTGGTATCACCAAGTTCTCGCAGCTCAGCATTTTCAGCGAACTCAACAACCTCGACAATATCAGTCTGTTCGACCAGTATTCAGCCATCTGCGGCATCAGCAAGACAGAACTTACCACGCAGATGAAACCGGACATCGAGGCTATGGGGGAAGCACTGAATATGACGTATGAGGAGTGTCTGAAAGAGCTGACACAATTCTACGACGGTTATCATTTCAGCAAGAATTCTGAAGATATTTTTAATCCGTTCAGTTTGGTGAAGGCATTGAATGCACGGGATATTGCTCCTTATTGGTTTGGTTCCGGCACGCCGTCCTTCCTCTTGAAACTTCTTGATAAGTATCATGTCAATCTTTCTACATTGGAAAGTCAGGAGGCGGTATTGAGTTCCTTCGACCAATCTACAGAAGAAATGACAGATGCCTTGCCATTGCTTTACCAGAGTGGCTATCTGACCATCAAGAAATATGAGCCGATGTTTCAGGAATATACCCTGGGCATCCCAAACAAAGAGGTACGCGACGGACTGCTCAATTCATTGATTGCCCATTATGTGAATCCTCGCCGTTCTGACAACAATGCCTTCCTTTTGGGGGTCTGCAAGGCGGTTTACCGGAATGATATCGAGGCGGCACTGGAACACATGCGCACCTATATGGCTACGATACCATACGATCTGGAGAATCACAGCGAGAAGCATTATCAGACTATCTTCTATCTGATGTTCAGTTTCCTCAACATCTATATCCGTACGGAAGTGAAGAGCGCCATCGGCAGGGCTGATGCTGTAATGCACATGCCAGATACGATATACGTCTTCGAACTGAAGGTAGATAAGAGTGCAGAAGAAGCTTTGGCTCAGATAGACGAAAAAGACTACATGTTGCCTTATCATTCTGAAGGTAAGCGACTGGTTAAAATCGGTATCAGCTTCGACAGTACCCAGAGAACTATCAGAGATTGGAAAATCAAGGAAGAATAAAGAGTGCGTACCACATTACTACTGTCGCCGAGGAGGGCTGAAGCTGAACTTTAGCGTTTCACTCTTTTTATAAGCAGCGCATGCTAAAGAATATAAAGAAATATGTATCAATGGGTTATATAGGATTTAAAAGATTCATAAAACGCTATTTTTACCCTATTTTCAGTGTTCAGAGTTCAGTATTCAGCCTGATGTTCAGCCTCATGAGACATAGAGTAAACAAGTACTTGCAATCTTAAGTTACTGAATGGTGAACAGCGGGGTGAACACTTACCCAAAGTATTACCTTTTCGGCTTCGGGGTGAACCCTAGTAAAAAGAACTTTGTATATACAGCGCATGTTAGAAATATAAAATTGCCAAGTGTTCACCCTCACTCTTATTTAGAGAACGTTGCAAACAACAGCAAGCCCCTGCAGAATACCGCCCCCGACCTGCCCTTCTAGGGGTGGGTAGGGTAAGTCTGGCATAAACAAGATAGTTACGATAGCTAAGTATCATGGTTACGATGGCTAAGTATCATACTTATGATATGCATGAGTTGGGCTTCAATTTTCTGTACCCTCTGCTACATGCTGCTCATCAGAATCTGACTACACATATTTCTCCATCAGCACAAAGGTGATGAAGCCCAGGAGAAGGGCGTAGGTGGCTTGCTTCTGAAAACCATGGGCATGGGTTTCGGGAATCATCTCATCGCTCGTTACATAAAGCATGGCTCCACCGGCAAAACCCAGCATCACGGGGAGGAAGGTAGAAGAGGCTGAACCCAAAGCGAAACCTAACAGGATGCCTGCCACTTCGAGCAGGGCGATGAAAATGGAGATGAAGAAGGTGCGAGCAGCAGAAACGCCTGCCATCATCAAAGGAGCGATAATCACCATTCCCTCGGGGATGTTCTGCAGGGCGATGCCGAAGGAAACGCCCCACTCCGTTGCGCCTTCTGATGAACAGACACTCACTCCAGCCGCCATGCCTTCGGGCAGTTTGTGCAGGGCTATCGCCATCACGAAGAGCATCACATAGCTGAGTCGGGCATTGTTGCGATGCTCCTCGGGGTCGAGTCCCGTGATATGATGAAGATGGGGAGTCACCAGATCGAGCACATTCAAAAACAGGGCACCTGCCATTACGCCAATCACTACCAGCCACCAAAGACTGGTCTGTTCGAAGGCTGGCACTATCAGTCCTAGCGTAGAAGCCGCCAACATGATTCCGGCACAATATCCCAATACGGCGTCGTTCCATTTATGAGGCAACTCCTTGACGAAGAATCCCAGGATGGCACCTATAATGGTGGCACCGCACAGTCCGGCAGCACTTATCAATACGTTTGTCATTGTTATTTTGCTTTTTATCTTAATCCGTAAAATATATCGAAGTTATCCTATTAAATATGTAAGATGCAGATATATGATAGAAGATAAAACGCCTAGACAACCCTCACGGTCATCCATGCCCATCTATTTTCGTATCTGATCTATTCTATTTAATAGTGTTCTGTCATGGTGAAATTGATGCACTTCAATTTCGTATATTCATTCCTATTTCAATTTCTTATAACCGTAAGCTGCATTATTGCCCAACTGCTCTTCGATGCGGATAAGCTGGTTGTACTTAGCCATACAGTCGGTACGGCGCATAGAACCCGTCTTAATCTGACCAGAGTTTGTTGCTACGGCAATATCGGCAATCGTAGTGTCCTCGGTTTCACCAGAACGATGGGAAGTAACGGTGGTGTAACCATGACGGTGAGCCATCTCGATAGCATCCAGTGTCTCGGTAAGAGAACCAATCTGGTTCACCTTGATGAGGATAGAGTTAGCAGCACCCATCTTGATACCCTTTTCCAGGAACTTGATCTGCTCAGCAGCAGCATGAGCCACAGCCAGAGAAACACCGAGGATGGCATTGGCACCCAGATTTGACTTGGTCTTGGTACCGTCGAGTTCCAACATCTTATAATCGATGGCACGCTGCTCCAAGGCTGAAAAACCTACCAAAGCAGGAGCAATTACCTGATTTACATTCTCCACAGCCTTCAAGACGCCCTTGCCGCCATAGCGGCTCTTGTCGCCATCACGAAGTTCCAAAGCTTCGTTCTCGCCAGTAGATGCACCAGAAGGAACCGATGCACGACCAATGATACCTGACTTCAAAGAAACTTCAACCTCTACAGTAGGGTTGCCACGAGAATCCAAGATTTCTCTTGCATGAACATTTTCGATAATCATAATACCATAATACTTTTAATTACATTAAACATTTTTTCCGAGTGCAAATTTAGATATTATCTGATAAACCACCAAATTTCGGGCATCATCAAAACTAGATATTTGCCAAGAAATACCTACTTATAAGTATGCAGTAAATCACCATTTATCACTTCCCCATCATTTTTCCGATGATTTCCTCGAAATCTTCCTTCTGCATAGAACCCATCTGTATAGTAGGATTACCTTTCATCGGGATGAAGAGGAAGGTAGGGATGCTGCGGATGCCGAAGACGGAAGCCAGTTCGGGTTCCTGGTCGATATCCACCTTATAGAAATCTATCTTGCCGGCATATTTCCCGGCAAGAGATTCTACCAGGGGAGCCATCATCTTGCAAGGTCCACACCAGGTGGTATAGAAATCGATAATGGCAGGACGGGAGCCTGCAAACACCCACTCTTCGGGATGAGACTCGTAATCCATAATCTTCTTCCTGAAATCGGAAGCCGTAAGCACCTGCACCTTACCAGCAGAAGCAGACTGATTATTACTGCCAGCTACAGACTGATCTGCCTTCTCTGCCCCAGCCTTACTCTCTGATTCAACACGAGAAGGTAGCCCCTTTGAGCTGCCTTCCTGTTTCTTGTTATTTTGCGAACATCCCATAACGGCTAAAGCCATCATGGCATATAAACAAACATTTTTCTTCATCTAATCATTCTTTAAAATCAATAAGCCAAATCGATTGCAACAGGATATACTCGATATGGGTCGAAGTATTCCGCACAACTGTTCACCATTGCCTGCAAATCTGCCTTGGCAATACCGTGGAATACCTGCTTGCCATTTACCATGATGGTTACAGGCTCATTGAGGTTGACCAACTGGTCATTGAGATAAACTCTCAACTTACCACCAGTGGCAGGAGAATAGCTGCGATTGAACTTCAGATCGATGCCCCACTGCTTATCCTTCAAGATAGTGGTGTAATCCACATTGCTCACCTTGATGGAAACCACGTTCTTGTCGATATCCATCTCGTAGTAGGTTCTAGACTCTGATGGGCGAGTCAGCACCTGCAGGTTGTAGAAACCGGAACGATGTCTGCCATCCATCTCGAAATCCTCCCAGAGCACGGTCTTAGGATATGGATTGCGCACAAACTGCTTGAGCCAAGGAGTAGTCAGACCATAGGTGATATGATGCTGCATACCCGGCAAGAGCTGGATGCGATGACGGAAGATAGGAGTCTTATCTACAGACAATGGGCGAGCCAACTGCGCAGAATCGAAAGCCACCTGGGTGTACCAGGTCAGGTCGTTGCGATAGAAACCGGTATCATCAGCCCCCGTGAGGAAAGAGAATCCGATATTGGCACAGTTTTCCACAGGCGCATTCTTCAAAGGTTCACCACCAGCCATCGGACCCGCTGCAGCCCAATAGTCGGCATAGAAGGAAGCAAGACGCTGACTGCCATAACCACCTTCGCTGATACCGAATACATAGAGACGGTTGGCATCCACCTCACCCTTTACCAGATTCTGGCGAATCAACTTCTCGAAAGCATACTGCTTGGAAAGATGCCACCAGCGATAATATTCACCCTCGTTAGGAATCTGAGGAATGAAATAGATGGAAGGAGAATCCTGGAAGCTCAGACCGAGCTTGATTCCATTCGACCACTCATGGTCCTTAGGTCCCGATCCGTGAACATACAGGAAGAGAGGGAACTTACCATCGGCAGCTACTCCCTTCTTACCATAATAATAAGGCATCACCGCATTTGGTTCCAGACACTGAGGCAGATTCCAGGAGCTGCTTTTTGCCAATGTCAGATCTTCTGGTTCTATGAGCTTTTCTTCCTGCAGGTTCTTGTTGGCATCGCACCAGGCTGTCCATACCATCTTCTGGTAGTTGGCAATATCCTTGCCGTCGATAGCAGCCTGGAGCTTGGTGTCAAGAGGTGTGTTTTTAGAGAATTCCGCCTTACCGTCTTTCTCTAATGCTTTCTGCTGTGCTTTGAGTGACTGCAGAAAGTAGGCATTCACCTTTTTCTGCAATCCCTGTGACTGCGCCATAGTCTGGGTTGAGTAGCTTAGTGAGGCTAGCGCCATCACCATGTAAATCATTTTTTTCATTTCGTACTATATATTTATTTAATTACTGACCCCACTTTAAAAAGGAGCATATTTTGAATCCAGTCTGACCAGTGTGGTCATTCTGAGTGAAACATAGCAATCG